>DATEDD010000206.1:0-4744 GCA_035286565.1 Anaerolineales bacterium | reverse complement strand
TATTATTGCGTTCGATCAACGGTTTGGTGACCCTCAACAACCCCTTACCTGAGGATGTGGAACCGATCCTGACCGACTTTGGGCTGGTGCGCCTGCTGGATGCATCGATCCAAACTTCAATAGGTACGGTATCCGGCACGCCTTCCTACATGAGCCCCGAACAGGCGCGCGGCGATAAAGTGGACAAAAGAACCGACATCTACTCCCTCGGGGTTATGCTATATGAAATGATCGCAGGCACAGTTCCTTTTGATGCGGAGTCTTCCTTCGGTGTGCTAATGAAGCACATGAATGAGCCTCCTCCGCCCATCCAAGGCATCTCAAGCGATCTGCAAACTGTCATTGATCGCGCACTTGCCAAGGACCCCAATCTGCGCTATGGCACTGCAAAAGAGCTTGCGGATGAATTCAATGCCATTTTCACGGGGCAGACTCTTTCGTTGGACACGGCAAATCAGGCAAAAATTGCGCAGATTTTAAAAGCAACTGATAAGCCCAGGCCGACACGTCCATTCGCCTGGATTTTGGCAGTCATCGCCGCGCTTGCCGTCATCGGGCTGGTCTTGTTTGCATTGCGTCCAGCGCTCGTAGATTTACCGGATGAAAACCAACCGGTTGGCCGCGCTTCTTATTTGGACTATAACAATGTTATGGACAAAGCCACGATCACGCTTTCAGGCTTGCCTATACCAAAAGCAGGCACTCATTATGAGATCTGGTTTCTCGCAGAAGGCGGAGAGGTGAGGAGCTATGCCGGCGAAGTTGCCATGAATGATTCTGCCGAGGGACAACTTGTATTTATCAACCCAAACCAGGAAAATACCCTGGCGTTGTTTGATCAGCTCGAAGTTACGATTGAATCGAATAGTGATCCCAGACCGGATGAACCGTCTGAGAATGTCGCTGCCTCTTCCGTGTTTCCTCCGCTTGCACTGATCCATGTACGGCATGTGCTGGTTTCCTTTCAGGGCGCTCCCAACCGGGAAGCATTGATTCAAGGATTATGGTACAGCGCAGACAACATTGATAATGCCGTGATCGAGCTGCTTCAGGCTTACCAAAACAAAGATGAAAAACTCTTCCACCTGAAAAATGAGGAGATCATCAACCAACTTGTGGGCAGCGCGAACGGTGATCAATATCTGGATTGGAACCAGGATGGCAGGATTAATGATCCAGGCGATGGCTTTGGCCTGCTTGAGAATGGCGGCCTGGGTTACATCCCAACCAGCATCAGCCATGCAATATATGCGGCTGAATCTGCGGATGCAACTGAGAATATCCGGATTCACAGCGCCCATGTAGTCATCAGCGTTGAAAATATGCGAGGCTGGTCCGAGCAGATGCTTAAAAAGGCATTGCAATTACAGGAATTGTCGTTCGGCGCTGAAATGGAGCCGTTGCTTCCCGAAATGCAATTGCTATCAAAACAAATCCTTTTTGGTGTGGATACGAACAGAAATGGATTGATCGAACCGATTACCGGCGAAGGCGGAGGCGATAGCGCTTATGAACATGCCTATTACATGGCTGAAATGCCATTGTTGATCGGCAAGCGTCGCATTCCGCTGCCTGCGGTAATTGAGTAAATAAAAAATACCTCCCGCATGGGAGGTATTTTTTTAGATATTATTTCTTCACAGCCTGATCCGTGATCTCCAGCGCCTTATCCAAAACATCAAGACCCTCTTTCAATTGCTCTTCATTAATGATCAATGGCGGGATGATCAAGACCGTATGCCAGTGTGTGTACAAAAATAATCCATGATCCAGACAATATCTTCTCAACGCCGCCATCTCAGGCGATGATCCATTCCACGGCGCCATCGGCTCCTTGGTCTTTCGATCCCTGACCAATTCAAGGATGCCAAACAAACCAAGGTTGCGGACTTCCCCGATGGACGGATGCGCCTCGCCGAGATCGGTCAACATGCGCCTCAGGACTCCGCCCATGCCTGCCGCGTGCTCGACGATTTTATCCTCCCGCAGGACATGGATATTTGCCACAGCCGCCGCCAGCGAAATGGGATGCGAGGTATAAGTCAGCCCGCTTTCAAAAGCCTGCTCATCAAAGGCCGCGGCAATTTCAGGCTTCATCGCGACCGCACCCAAGGGCGCATACGCAGAGGTGAGTCCTTTTGCCATGGTGATAATATCTGGAATCACATCCCAATGCTCCACTGCAAACCATTTCCCTGTGCGCCCAAACCCGCTCATGACTTCATCACAGATCATCACAATGCCATATTTGTCGCACAAGGCACGCACGCCCTGCAGATAGCCCTGCGGCGGGATGATAATGCCATTTGTGCCAGTGACCGACTCTATCAGAATAGCAGCTGTGGACTCAGGGCCTTCATATAAGATGATCTCTTCCAAATGATTGAGATAATCGCGCGAAAAATCCTCTTCTGAAATATCGGGGTTGGTACGGTGGAAGGTGGAACGATAACGATACGGGTCCAGGAAGTGAACAACGCCCGTCATCAAATTCGGCTCCCATGCCACGCGGCGCGGATCACCTGTCGCAGCCATGGCTCCAGCGGATGCACCGTGATACGAGCGATAGCGCGCAAGTATCTTGTGGCGTTTCGCGCCCGCGTAACCACGCGCAAGTTTGATGGCGTTCTCATTTGCATCCGCGCCGCCAAGGGTAAACAGCACCTTGCTTAGGGTGCCATTTGGCGTGACATCTGCCACAGCCTTGCTGGCCAACGCACGGATTTTCGTGGTCATGCCTGGCGCGGCATAGGACAATTCCGCGGCCTGCGCCTGCATGGCTTTGATGACACGCTCATCCCCGTGACCGATATTGACACACATGGTCATGGAGTTGAAATCGAGATAGCGTTTATCGTCCACATCCCAAAAGTACACGCCCTTGGCGCGTTTTACTGCAATGGGATTTACTTTGGCCTGAGCAGACCAGGTCCAAAAGACATGTTCCTTGGAGAGGGGTAGAATTTCATCGTCGGGAAGGTCAAACATGGGGAGTCCTTGTGGAGAAGTAATTCGTAATTGGTAAATTTCTGTTGCAAATTGCGTTTCACAAATTATAATCCCATGCCTGATGAATAATATTATTCCCTATCAACGCATCGTCATCGTTGGAACAACCGGTTCTGGAAAATCCACAATAGCAAATCAGCTCGCCGAAATAATTGGCGCAGACAATATTGAATTGGATGCATTACATTGGGGGCAAAATTGGGCGGGGGCAAAGCCCGAGGTATTTCGTGAGCGTGTCGAAAAAGCGATCAGTTCAGATGTCTGGGTGGTGGCGGGGAATTATCATGTCGTACGTGATTTGATCTGGTCCAAAGCGCAAGCCATTATCTGGCTCGATTATCCGTTTCATATCGTCTTCTGGCGTTTGCTCACCCGCACGATCCGCCGCGCAGTGACGCAGGAGGAATTATGGAACGGTAATCGCGAGACGTTTTGGATGCATCTAAAATTGTGGTCACAGGATTCATTATTCCACTGGTTGTTCAAGACATACTGGAGGCGCAAGTATGAATATCCCATATTATTTTCATTGCCGGAATATGAGCATCTACACGTGCTTCATTTCCGCTCAACAACAGAAACTGAAAAATGGATAAAAGAATTGCAATAAATTTCTATCTCCGAAACCACACAAACAATTGCAGCAAACCCAGCAATATTACAAAACCCAGTAAAACATTCCATGCATAAGAAAACTGTGCCCGCATTGACATCATGATCGAAGTGAGAATCAAGCCCGCCAAAGCCAGCATGTAGAGGCGCGCAATATGGCGGCGCTCCATGCCTTTAATATCCTCCCTTGAAGTCATAGACTTTAATTTCTGTCGAAAGTCTGTCATGTCCCATGCGAAGAGCGCGAAGATCGCACCGCTCAACATCCAACCGACAATAAAATCAAACCACAACCCGATCATCGCAGCCAGCATTACCGAAAACAAACCAAGTGAAGAAACCCATCTCCAGCCGCGCCATTGTGAAAATATCCATAGCGACCCGAATAAAACGATCCAGATTGAAATGCCTTCAAATCCTGCTTGTGCATATCCCATTGCAAGCGAGGCGATGCTGATGAAAATGCTTAACCCAAGCGCGGCAACAGTCACAATAACCTCCTACTCGGCAATTTCATTTTACCATTTTGAACAGACTACCTATGGTGTCTGACCGTATCTTCCTTTCATTCATCTGGCTACTTCGATTGTTGTCCAATGCCTGAGGCGAGGGATTGGCTTTATACTTGAGGAAGAATCTAAACACGAAGGACACAAAGGGCACAAAGGTTTAAGGCTCTTTGGTCTTAAGTTCTTCCTTCGTGTATTTAGTGTCCTTTGTGTTAAAAGGTTTTATCATGACCCTCAACGATCAATACAATAAATGGAAAGAATCCACGCTCAGGAAGTCTTTGGAGAAATTCAAAGAGCGGAAAACGCGCTTCGAGACTTCGGCAGGTGTGGAGGTGCCGAGGGTGGCGTTGCCCGCTTCGACTGCGGGCGCTTCGACTACGGGACAGGAGAGCGCTGTCCCTCCGCTCAGCGAGGAGGAATCTTATTTAAATAAATTAGGCTTCCCAGGCGAGTATCCGTATACGCGCGGAGTGCAACCGACGATGTATCGTTCGCGGTTTTGGACGATGCGGCAGTATGCGGGGTTTTCGACGGCGGAGGAATCCAATAAGCGCTATCGCTATTTGTTGGGACAAGGTCAAACGGGGCTGAGTGTCGCTTTCGACCTCCCA
>DATEDD010000205.1:0-4839 GCA_035286565.1 Anaerolineales bacterium | reverse complement strand
AAGGATGGCCAATGCCCACCAATTGAAGGACAGGTTATAGACTGCATATCCCGCCAATGCGAGGCAAAAGAACGCGCCTATCTCAAAAAACCCGGTTCCCGGCGTAACAAGCGCCATCAAGCCAAGTAAAATACCGCCCAGCAGGATCAGATACGCAATATTCGGTTCCAGTAGAAAGTCCATTATGCCTCCGTTTGATTATACAACAGATGAGTGAATTCGATTCTATTTACGAGAGTCGCCAGATCAAGGTTGCGAAGAATTTCGTTGAGAGTGGCTGTATAATCAGTTCGTTGAAAATAAACCCCCTCCTAGGAGCATTAGTGAAATTTCAAAAGATTTGTGTCATCGGACTTGGCTATATCGGTCTCCCTACCGCCTCCACCTTTGCCGCACATGGAGTCAATGTCCTTGGCGTGGATATTAATTCTCACATTATCGAGACCCTGAATAAAGGCGAGATCCATATTCACGAACCTGGATTGCGCGAGGATGTGACCAAAGCCATTCGCTCTGGCAAATTTAGGGTTGCGATCAAACCTGAAGAGGCAGATGCCTTCATCATTGCCGTTCCGACACCTTTTCAGGAAAACAAATTCGGTCAATACAACGATATAACTTACAAACTGGCGGACATGCGCGCCGTGATCTCTGCGGCTGAATCCATCCTGCCATTTTTAAGGAAGGGGAATCTGGTTGTGCTTGAGTCGACTTCCCCTCCACGCACGACTGTGGATTTGATTGCCCCGATCCTCGCTCGTACCGGACTCGAAGCTGGGCGCGACTTTCATTTGGCATATTCACCCGAACGGGTTTTGCCCGGGCAAATCCTCCGTGAATTGATCGAGAACGCCCGCGTCATCGGCGGCGTCACCCCCGAATCTGCGGAAGCGGGAAAAGAACTTTATTCAATTTTCGTTCAAGGACAAATTATCAAAACCGATGCAACCACAGCAGAGATGGTCAAATTGATGGAGAATACCTATCGCGATATTAATATCGCAATCGCAAACGAATTCTCCCGCCTTGCAGATAAGTTCCGCGTGGATGTGTGGGAGGCGATTTCAATTGCAAACCTGCATCCGCGCGTAAAGATCCTCAGCCCGGGACCCGGCGTGGGCGGACATTGCATCAGCGTGGATCCGTGGTTCTTTGTGGAAGCCGCTCCAGAGTTAACCTCTCTCATCTATCACTCACGGCAGGTGAATGATGCGCAACCACATTTTGTGGTGGATATTGTCAAACGCGCATTGGTCACGCTTTCAAAGAAGAAAATTGCCGTGCTTGGTTTAGCTTACAAACCTGATGTAGATGACCTGCGCGAAAGTCCTGCAAACGAAGTAGTGCACCTGCTTCAAGATGAAGGCGCACAAGTAAAAGTATGGGAGCCTTTCAAACCGGATGCAAATCTGCCGGACATTCAAATGGCTTCCTCTCTTGAAGATGCAATAAAAGATGCAGATGCGATCATGTTATTGGTAAAACACACAGAATTCAGCCAATTAAATCCGGAAGAAATCGCAAAAAAAACCAAAGCGCGTATCGCGATAGACGCCGTTAATGGATGGAACAGCGAAGCATGGAAAGAATCTGGCTTTCAACTATTCCACCTCGGCGACAATAAATCAAAATCGTAAATTATGGTCTCGGTACGCCCTCAAAAAACATACGGGCTACTTGACCACCAATCCAAAATCGGAAATCGTAAACTAGTGTTGAGCCTGTCGAAACATTGAAAATCCTCTCCGTATTCGGTACAAGACCGGAAGCCGTGAAAATGGCTCCGATTGTGAGACTGCTTGCTCAAACAGCAGGTGTGGAATCGCGCGTCTGCGTCACAGCGCAACATCGTCAGATGCTCGATCAGGTGTTGAGTTTATTTGAGGTCAAGCCTGATTATGATTTGGACTTGATGCGGGATGACCAATCCCTTGCACAGTTAAGCGCAGCGATCTTTACCAATCTTGACCCGGTCTTTACAGATTTCAAACCTGATTGGGTTTTAGCGCAGGGCGATACAACCACAGTTGCGATGACCTCCCTACTTGCTTATTACCACCGCATCAAATTTGGTCACGTAGAGGCGGGACTTCGCACTCATGATAAATGGCGACCCTTCCCGGAAGAAATCAATCGCCGCGTAGCTGGGGTGACCGCTGACTTGCATTTCGCGCCGACAGAATGGTCAAAACAAAACCTTCTGCGCGAAGGGATTGCTGAAAGCATTATCAAAGTTACGGGCAACACCGTCATTGATGCGTTGCAATATGTGTCCAGAAAGCCCGAACCCGCAGAAATTACTCAACTGATAACAAGACTGCTTCGTCGCCTTGGTCTCGATACGAGCGAGAAGAACACTCGCTCTACTCGACTAGCGGCTCCTCACAATGACATGAATAAACTTATCCTGGTCACAGCGCACCGCCGTGAGAATTTTGGAAGACCGATGGAAGATATTTGCCAGGCACTGATCGAACTGGCAAAGCGCGGCAACGTGGAAATCGTTTATCCCGTCCATTTGAACCCAAACGTGCAGGAACCTGTCCATCGGCTTCTCAAAGACAAAGACCACATTACCCTCCTGCCTCCTTTGGATTATTTGCCGCTTGTCCATCTGATGAAACACGCCGCGCTCATCCTCACGGATTCAGGTGGGATTCAAGAAGAAGCTCCCGCCTTTGGCATACCGACTCTTGTCCTGAGAGAGGTGACCGAACGCCCGGAGGGAGTCGCGGCGGGGACACTCAAACTGGTTGGAACAAAGTCCAGTGTCATCTTCCAGGAAGCGAAGCGGCTTTTAGACGATGAATCCGCTTATGCAGAAATGGCTAAAGCAGTCAATCCGTACGGCGATGGGCACGCCGCTGAAAAGATCATTCAGGCATTAATAAGTAATGATCTCAGCTAGGTGTTTGTAATGCCCTGTTAAATATTTCTGAGTATAATGAACAAGATAATAATGTTCAGACGAATCATTGCAATAATCACAGCAATTGGTTTACTTGGCGCTGGTTGGGTTTCTGTTTACGCGCAAACACTGGAGTCGAAATATTTTAGCGAGACCGGTCACAATGTTAAAGGGGAGTTCTTGGAATTTTATGACAACAACCCGAATGCAACTTTTCTCTATGGCTACCCCATCACAGAGGAATTCGTCAGCAAAGACGGGGAGACCGTGCAATACTTCCAGCGCGCACGTTTTGAGTACTACGCAGAACTGCCTGCCGGGGGGCGTGTTCAACTTACGCCTCTGGGACAAAAAACCTTCGTATCCAGCGGCACACAGAATATAAACAACTCCTTCGCATGCCGTACTTACCAAGAGACAGGTTATGCGGTTTGTTTTGCCTTTCTTGAATTCTTCGACCAATATGGCGGCACGGCGCAATTTGGTTACCCCATCTCCGGTTTTGAATATCATGAAGATAAACTTGTTCAATACTTTGAAAGGACAAGGTTGGAATGGCAGCCCTGGAAAGCCGAAGGCCAGCGAGTCGTTGTTTCAGACCTCGGGCGCATTTACTTTGACAGCCTTGGGGAAGACCCTGGCTTGCTGGCTTCAATCAATCCAATTGGAAATGCCCCGAAAGTTATTACGAGTCTGCAGGTGCGCGCGTTTGTGCAGAACGCCGTGAGATTGGCAAGTGACGACCAGACAATCTTTTTGATCCTGCAAGATCAAAACGCGCAACCTGTATCCAACGCTGGTTGTATGGCATCCTTACACTGGCCCGACGGAAGAAACGACTCAACCGTTATCACAACCGACTCCAACGGCGTGGGTGTCATCTCATTCTCATTCGTTGACCAACCTTATGCCCGTCTCATCTACGCGGACATTAACTGCGCCTACATTGGCTTAAACGCAACCACTACAACATCATTCAGGATCTGGTACTAAAACCTCCCACAGTGCGGGAGGTTTTTATAACAATTCCTTGATATCAAACACAGGACCATCTTTGCAGATCATTTTCCATTTATGCCGAAGCGTCAACGCGCAGACACCACATTCAGCAAGCGCCCCGCAAGGCATTGGCGCGCGGACTAATATCTGCGCTTCCGACCGCGCCCGGACATGCTCCTGTTTCCCAAGCATTTCCATCAACTGATGCAAGTTCTCGCGCCGGACATCCATCGCGGCATAATCTGCCCATTGATAAATGTCCATCAATGCCTGTAACGGCTGAACTTCCACAGCTTCAGGTAGTTCAGCCGCTTCAAGATTGCAGACTAAAACGATTTCAGCCTCTTGTTTGAGTGCGATGGAGATCAACCCGCGCAAACGCGCAGGCGAATCATCGAACGCGATCAATGCCACTTTGCGCGCAAATGCTGGGATTGAAAATCCATGTCCGAGCGGACCGCGCAGGTTTAGCCGTGTGCCAGGATTCCAGGAAGAATCCAAAAGCGGCGCGGAGCGGAATCCATTCGGCGCTGAGTCGCTGAAGAAAACAGGAACAGCTAACGGTGAGTCCGAGGCGGGTGCATGAGCGAGCAGATATTGGCCGGGGGCGGGAATCAGCTCGGGCGGGCAAGTTATCCGCGCGCCGGAATCCAAATAAATTTCATACAGTTGACCTTCACCAATCTTCATTTGAGAAATATTAACACGCTTCGAGGGCATGAGCAAGAGAGTTATAATCAGGAAAATTTATGTTTCGGAGGAAACCATGAATATTTCGACTTTACTTCAAGGGCTTGCGTCTTTTGCCTGGATCGGGTTCATCGGTGTGCTGGTGATGATCTTCCTGCGCGCCAGCCGCAATCAACCTACAAAAGGATTGAACTCGCTTGTGATTGTATTGCTCGTTGCCGCGCTTCTATTAACCTCAGTTG
>DATEDD010000204.1:0-3937 GCA_035286565.1 Anaerolineales bacterium | reverse complement strand
TCAGAAATGCGGACGAGGACGTTGGGAAGTTTTTGCAGTTCGGCGAGCACTTCCATGCCGCGGCGTCCGCGCTGGCGGCGCATACCGTCAGAGGAATCTGCGATGTTTTGCAGTTCGTTCAATACAAAGCGGGGGATGAGCAGCGTGCCGGGTAAAAATCCGGTCCTGGCGATGTCTGATACACGTCCATCAATGATGACGCTCGTATCGAGCAGGATATTGCGGTTGAGGTTGCTCCAGGAGGAAGAACCGCCTCCTTCGCCGCGTCCACTTAACGCGCTGAGCAAACCCATAATGTCACCCTGACGGGTAACAAAGAGAGACACGCCGAAATAGGAGAAGATCAAAACGCCCATAAAAGGCAATATCTCGCCTAAGGGTTTCGGAAGCAATGAAAGCGGAAATGCCAGCAATGCGGCAATGAGCAAACCAGCTATCAAACCCGTTAACCCGGCGAAAAGACTCTCTGCAGCAAGTCGCCCAAGCAGGGAACGCAAGGCGCGCGCGGGACGCGTCGTAAAGTACGGGGTCAGGATCAGGCCTGTGAGTGCGCCGACCAGCCCAAAGACAAGTGTGGTGCGGATGGCGTCAGATGGTGAAAACCTTGAGAGGTCAAATCCCAAATATCCCCCGGCAACGGCCAGTACGATCATTCCAATAATGCGAAGAATAAATTCAAAACTCATGAATAACTCCTTTGTAATAAATGAGATAAAAGATAATAAGGGATAATAGCACGGGGTTCACCGCCCGTCAATTGGATTCGATGAGATTCATAGATTATTGTTATAATGCGTCACCCTCATTGCAAGCGACCGTTTTGAAAAAATATATTGGACTGAGCGAGTCATGACAATGCATCTAGTAGACACCCTTAACCGCCCCTTGCGCGACCTGCGAATTTCCGTCACTGACAGGTGTAATTTCCGCTGTGTTTATTGCATGCCCAAGGAAATTTTCGGGTCGGATTATCAATACCTGCGCCGTGATCAAATTTTAACCTTCGAGGAGATCGAGCGGCTGGTCCGTGTTTTTGTTGCGCATGGCGTTCGTAAGATTCGACTGACCGGCGGCGAGCCATTGGTGCGCCGTGACTTGCATCTCTTAATCTCCATGTTGGCCCCAATTCCAGATCTTGATCTCACGTTGACCACCAACGGAGCATTGCTCGCCAAACAAGCCCACGCTCTCAAAGACGCGGGGTTAAAGCGTGTCACAGTCAGCCTGGACTCTCTCGACAATAAGATATTCAAAACCATGAACGATGTGGATTTTGCCGTGGAAAATGTATTGGATGGAATGGATGCGGCCGCCAAAGCTGGTTTGGGGCCGATCAAAGTGAACATGGTGGTCAAACGTGGTTTGAATGAGTCCAGCATTCTGCCGATGGCTCGTTACTTCCGTGAAAAAGGTTACATATTGCGCTTCATCGAATATATGGATGTGGGTCACTCCAATGGCTGGCGAATGGACGATGTCCTCCCTGCGGCTGAGATTATCAAAATGATCCATGCCGAAATGCCTTTGCAACCGCTTGACCCGAACTATCACGGCGAGGTGGCCGAGCGCTGGCGATACAAAGATGGCAGCGGCGAGATCGGCGTGGTCGCATCCGTGACTCAGGCATTTTGCAGTACCTGCAACCGCGCGCGTCTCTCCGCTGAAGGCAAACTATATACCTGTTTGTTTGCAATCAAAGGACACGACTTTCGGGATTTGATGCGCGGCGGGGCAACGGATGATGACATTTCGCAGGAGATCGCGCGCGTCTGGGGCAAACGCGGCGACCGCTATTCGGAACTTCGATCTGAAAATACGCTGTCTTTGCCCAAGGTCGAGATGTCTCACATTGGTGGATGATCTTTACACGTTACAAGTTGACAGGTTGGCAAGTTCAACTGTTCCGACCTGTCAAGCATGAACATTCAAACCTTCAAACTTAACAACATGACCATCAAAGCAATATTATTTGACCTTGACGGCACGCTTCGTCATCACCTCCCCTCTGGCGGGGAGATTTTTGTGGAGTATGTCAGAAACAGCGGATTGCAGATCTCGGAAGAGGACAGAATCCGCGCCGAGCATTGGGAGCATCAGTATTTTGCCAACTCGCTGGAAATTCAAGCAGACGGCAAAATGTTCAAGGATGATCGAAAAGGCTTTTGGGCTAATTTTACGAAACACCGTTTGCTGGCGCTGGGTATTCAGGCCGCACAAGCCATGGAGCTCGCGCCTCAGGCATCGGCATTCATGGATGAATTCTATAAACCGGAAGTCCATGTGCCGCAGGATGCGTATACACTTTTGACGTTTTTGAAGGAAGAGGGTTATATTCTAGGGCTGGTATCAAATCGCGAAGTGCCGTTTCTGGAGGAATTGATAAAACTAAAACTGGATTCCTATTTCAAATTCTCGCTCGCGGGAGGAGAAGTGAATTCCTACAAACCTGATCCCGTCATCTTCGAACACGCATTGGAATTGGCGGGGACCTCCGCGCCCGAGACGATGTACATCGGCGATAATTATTTTGCAGATATCATCGGCTCGCAGCGCGCCGGACTGAAGCCGGTTCTCTACGACCCGGGCAGTATCTTCCCCGAGGCAGATTGCGCGGTCATTCGTTCCTTTGATGATCTGCCCGATTTGCTGAAATAAACATAAATACCTGCCCCGTTGCGCCCGCATGTAAAAATGAAATACTCAACGTGGAAATAATAAATCATGGAAACAAACAAAGCCCTGGTCGCAGCGCTCATCTTTATCATCCTTGTAGTAGGCGCGAACTTCGTCATGTATGCCATTGCTCGCGGGGCGGGACGCTCCAACCAAAAGAGTTTTCTGGAGACGTTAGGTCAGTCCCTGAACGCTTCTCCCAAAAAGAAGGACGAGTCGCTGAAAGAACTGCGCCGAAAAATACAGGAACTGGAAGAGGACAGGAAAAAAGATACGAAGGAAACAGATTAAGGGGTGTTCGCGCCGAGCTCAAGGCAACGCTGCGTTCGGACAAAGCCTCTCGTGAACTTGGCAAAAGGAACATGTCCTCACTCCGCTCACATTGTCCCGATGCAGTTTCGGGAGCGAGGAAGGTTTTCGTCCTCCCGAAAGAACACACCGCACTGGAGTACGGCGTAGTCGAAGGACAGTTTCAAGCGAAAGTCCTGTCTCTTATAAAAATAGTACGAAGAATTCAGCAAACTTTAATCCCTGAATGGTATCTTTTTCGTTGATTACAGAGTACCGCACGCATGTCTCACATGCGTAACTCAATCATCAGAACGATAATTACTCGCAATTTCCATCAATAAGTTTAGTGATTTTTGCAATAAGCGGTAAGCCAAATGGAGGCTACTTTGAATAAAACTTTAAAGACTATTTTGCTCATCCTGATCGTCAGTGCGATCGCGCTCGGCTCATTTGCGGGCGGGTTTGTAACCGGCCACCTTGTGCCGCTTGGGAACCTGCCCGGTTTTCAGGAACAAGCCGCCCTTGCCCCGCCCACCCCATCCTCCCAGCAACAAACCGCTACACCCCAGGAACTTCAAACCCTCTTTGTACCGTTTTGGGAGGCGTGGACTCTTGTCCATGAAAATTATGTAGATCAACCGGTGGATGATGTGGCGCTCATGCGCGGCGCAATCAACGGGTTGATGGAAGCCCTTGGCGATGAACACTCATCCTATATGAATCCGGAAGATTATAAACAAGCCAATGCCAGCCTGGATGGAGAATATGAAGGCATCGGCGCATATGTGGATACAACCACTAAATACCTCACCATCACCAGCCCAATGCCGGGTTCCCCCGCCGAACGCGCCGGTCTTCAACCCGGCGATCAGATCGTAGCCATTGACGGCGTTGATATGACCGGCATTGATGCAGAAGTGGCGCGGCTCAAAGTCATTGGTCCGGCCAACACCGTTGTCCATTTGACCGTCCT
>DATEDD010000203.1:0-6711 GCA_035286565.1 Anaerolineales bacterium | reverse complement strand
TCAATCGGAATACAGTGACCGCCCAAGCCAGGCCCTGGCGTGAATTTCATGAAACCAAATGGCTTGGTGGCGGCGGCGTCAATCACTTCCCACACATCCACACCGAGACGTTCACACATGATCGCCAGTTCGTTGACCAGTCCAATATTGATCATGCGGAAGGTATTCTCAAGTAGTTTAGACATTTCCGCCGCTTCTGCTGTGGACACATGATGCACGGTTTTAATCGCGCCTTCGTACCAGGCAGTAGCCACTTCACCGCAGGTCTCGGTGATGCCGCCCATCACTTTGGGTGTGTTGATGGTAGTGTAATCTTCGCGCCCCGGGTCCACGCGCTCTGGGGAAAATGCCAGGAACCAGTCCTCGCCAACTTTCAGGCTGTGGTCGTTGCCCAATTTCGGCAGGAGCAGTTCACGGGTCGTGCCCGGATACGTGGTTGATTCCAAAACAATCACCATGCCCTTGTGCATGTACTTCGCCAGTTCTTCCGTCGCAGAAATGATGAACGACATATCCGGGTCGCCAGTTTGGCGCAGTGGAGTTGGCACGCAAATGCTGACCGCATCCATATCCTTCAAAACGGAAAAGTCTGTTGTAGCGGTCAGCCTTCCAGCCTTGACAAGTTTCGCAACGGCTTCAGTTTTCACATCCGGTATATAAGACTCACCCTTCGTAAGCGCTTCTATTTTTCGTTTATCAGGGTCAATCCCTGTGACGTGAAAGCCTGCTTCACCAAAGACAACAGCCAGGGGCAAGCCCACATAGCCAAGACCCAGGATGGCG
This sequence comes from Anaerolineales bacterium, assembly GCA_035286565.1. Lineage (GTDB taxonomy): Bacteria > Chloroflexota > Anaerolineae > Anaerolineales > Villigracilaceae > Villigracilis. The sequence continues at coordinate 5,928 of DATEDD010000203.1, read as the reverse complement.
ATCTTTGCATTTTTTTCTCTAAGTTTTTTTATGAGGATTTCTTTTGTAGACATTTTCTTCCTTTCCAAATTTATCTTCGCGCTGAGCGGAGAGAGGGCATGTTCCCTTCGACACGGTGAGCCGCGAAGCGAGACGAACCGTCAGGGCAGGCTTTGTCCGAACGTAGTCGAAGCGCGAGCGATATATGATAATTAATTTTTTTTACCTGCAACCTGTCCTTCGACTGCGCCACACTACACCTGCCCTGGCGGGCGGTGCCAGGGAAACCAAGAGCGTGCGGCTCGGTTTCGACACGGTGAGCGAAAGACGAACCGTCAACCACCAGCTCAGGACGAAGGTCTTTTTAGAACAAGTTCAACTGTTTCGGCTCTTCATTCTGCTGTTGAGTCTCTTCTTTCGTCTTTTCACCAGCAGATTTACCTTGTGCAGCACGCGCCTGTTTCAACAATTCCGGCAGTTTTGCAAAATCCGCTAGGATGGCTGGCTTCAATGCCGCCTGATGCAAGGCCGCCGCCGGGTGAAACATCGGGATAACAAAGCGATCTCCTACCTTGCGCATCTGGCCATGGATCGCGCTGATCTTCGCGCCGGGGATGAACTTATTCATCGAAAAACGCCCCAGCGTCACAATGATACTCGGATTAATGGCTTTGATCTGCGCTTCAAGATGAATGTCACACGCTGCTAACTCTTCCGGCAGGGGATCGCGGTTACCGGGTGGACGGCATTTCACTACATTACCAATAAACACATCCGCGCGAGTCACGCCTGCCTGCGCCAGCAATTGGTCCAAAAATTTGCCGGCCGCGCCCACGAACGGACGTCCCTGCTCGTTTTCATGAAAGCCGGGACCTTCGCCAATAAACATAATTTCCGCATTTGCTGGTCCTTCGCCCGGCACCGATTTCTTGCGCGATTCATGCAAAGCGCAATTTGTGCAAACCGAAACATCTTCTGCTATTTTGGAAATAATTTCTTCTGCGCTCATTCCGTTCCTCCGTCAGTAATTCAGCGATTCAATGATTGAAGCGACATCAGGATCGCATCTTCACCATTATCTTTATAATAATCTGCACGGCGTCCATCTTCCACAAAACCAAAACTGCGATACATGTTGATTGCCACAATATTACTCTCACGAACTTCCAAAAATGACTTCGCCGCCCCTTCTTCCTTTGCAGAACGCAGTACATGCAAAAGAAGCTTCCTGCCAGCACCCTGACCACGAAACTCAGGATGCGTCGCAAGCGTGGCGACATGAATCTCATCCACAATAAACCATGCAACCAGCATCGCGATCACACGCCCATCCACCTCCGTCACCCAACAGCGCGAGGCGGGGTTATCTGTCAACTCAAATTGAAATGAACGCGCAGGCCACGGCAAACCAAATGAAGCCTGGTCAATCGCAACAACCTGCTCCAGGTCATCCAAAGTCATTTTGCGAATTATATAACTCATAAAATCGGTGTTCCTGCCACATGTAAATAAACAGGAGCGAGTGATGCAGCATCATCCACATCGTTTTTCTGCCAGCGCGCCCAGGCCAATTCCGCGAGAATGGCTGGACGGCGGACACAATTCACCGGCGATGCCAGCAATACATTGACGCGTTTACGCGCCAGCCGGCTGCGATCTTCGGACGATAACTCGCCTGCCACATACGTTGGACTCTCGATCTCATCTGCCAGATCATCAACTGTTCCGCTTCGCACCGGACCCTGAACCTGCCACTCGTTCTTCAAGCATTTATATTCGCTGAAAGCGATTCGCTTCCGCCCGGCTTGAATCACCACCACCAGCGGATGTTTCCCAGCAGGCTGCGCGGTTGCGATAATATCCAATGTAGGAATACCAATAACAGGTATATGACGAGCAAGCGCGATCCCTTTTACCAAAGATAAACCGACACGTAAACTTGTAAATGAGCCAGGGCCTACAGCAACACCCAAAGCGTTGACCCTCTCCATGGAAACGCCGCACCGACTCAAAAGTCCGGATAGAGCCGGGGCTAATTCAGTGGTGTGATGTTGACGAGTCGTCCAAATCATTTCACTGAGCACCTGTGCCCCGTCATATAAAGCCAATCCTACTTGTGCGGTGGATGTATCTATTGCAAGTAACATTATGTCCCGCCAAACATGGACTGGCGAATGCCATCCAGCAATTCATCGTAGCGCCCGCCGTTTGCATTGAAACGCATCTGGCGGTGTTCCTCTGCGCCATGCTCGAGATTGATCCATAAACGTTCTTCGGGAATCAAATTGCCCAATCGTTCCGGCCATTCAATGATAAGCGCGCCTTCTGCAAGCATGGAATCAAGATCAAGTTCTTCGGCCTCAGGAATGGACTCGAGGCGATACGTATCAAGGTGAAAAATTTGATCGCCATTTGCGCGGCGATATAAATTTACAAGAATAAAAGTTGGGCTTGAAACAGAATCCTGCGAACCCCAACCCTGAGCGAGACCCTGCACAAAAGTGGTCTTCCCCGCGCCGAGATTTCCCTGCAAACAAATGACATCGCCCGCATTAATTGCACTGCCTAGCCGCATTCCAATACGGCGTGTTTGCTCGGGGCTGCGGCTGAAAAATTCAATGGTGTGAGAATCCAATATGGGCATGGCGGGAGAATTATACTCGCTGATAAATCAACGCGAGAAAAAAAGATTAAACACAAAGTGCACAAAGGTTTAAGACCTTAAGGTTTTCCCTTCGTGATCTTGGTGTCCTTCGTGTTTTAATGCTCTTTAGAATTTCAGTCTCGCAGAAATACGCGAGGCTAAACTCCCGCGCCAGTTTTGTAATATGGCTTCGATATACAGATCTTCAAGCGCACGCACCTGCCCTTCAATGGAAAACTTTTCACTCAACTCTATGGAACGTTTTCCATATCGCACGAGCTTTTCAGGATTAGATAACAACTTCACCAATCTGTCGCTAAACGCGCCCACGTCCAGCGGAGTCAAATGACCGTTCTCATTTTCCACGATCATGCCTTCAAAGGCTTCATCCTGCACTGCCACCAAAGGCAAGCCCGATGCAATCGCTTCGATCACTGAAATGGGATGCACCTCTGTTGTGGATGCGGAAAGGAAGACAGTGGCATCATGCAAAAGATCAGGCAACCCAGCGCGATTGACCATGCCAAGAAAATGGATTCGATCATTTACTTTTGTAGCGGCAGCATGCTCTTCCAACTTTTTGCGCGCGCTTCCATCACCCGCAAAAACAAGATGTGCTTCGGGGATTCGATCTGCCAAACGCACGAAGGCATCGATCAGAAAATCGAGGCGTTTCTCCGGGTCAATTCTGCCTACAGATAACAAGATCGGTGAATCCAGCTTTAACCCGAGCTTTTTCCTGAAAAACCCAGGATGTTTCGCCGTTTTGAAATTACTTAGATCAATTCCATTTGGAATAATATGGATCGGTTTGGTGACCTTCTGCTCTAAAAGCAGGCTATGAAATTTTCGAGATGGTACAACAATTTGATCACCGAGATTGGTTGAGGTTGTGCTGAACCAGCGCGCCGCATGACGAATCACTCCCGTGCCGCCGATGACTTTGAGGTAATGGGTGTAATCTGTAATGGAGGTGTGATAGGTATAAATAAGAGGCAGGTTCTTGGTTGAAGCAGTGAAATATGCCAGCAATCCCACTGTCAACGGGCTGTGCGCGTGCAACACGTCAAAATGTTTTCGCGTCAATGACCAGGTACTGCGCGGCGTACCCAACACAGCGACATAAATGGGCGGGTCATTCAAATATTTCAGGGAGGGAAGACGCACCACACCCGGCTGATCATCTTTGTAACCGGGAATCCTCGGCGCAAAAATAGTGACCTGGTGACCTTTGCGCTGTAAGCCTTCCGATACCAACTGCAAAGAAATGGAAACGCCGTTTACTTGCGGCGCATACGTGTCCGTGAATAACCCGATGCGGAGTGATGCAATATTCTTTTTTAGATTAGATTCCCTTGCGGTTTCTACCATGCTGCATTTCTCCTGAAATTAATGGAGGTGACAGTCACACGCTTCGCGCAAGTGACGGTCACCAATTATTTCGTTTCCACTTTTTGTTCATCATGCTTCGTTAAATTCGCCTTCATGCGCTTTGTTAATTCACGGCGAGTGAGCATGACACGATGCTGACAACCCTTACATTCCAGTCCAATATCAGCGCCGAGGCGCACCACTGTCCATTCGTAGGAACCGCAGGGATGTGGTTTCCTTAAACGCAAATGATCGTTCAATTGCAGGTCCGGAAGCATGAGCAAGATTATACAGTAGACCTCCGAGTTCTTTACCGACTGGTGCTTCGCAAGAACTCGGAGGTCTATGAGGACTACTGTATAATCCCGCCATGACTGATTTCAAATTCTTCCATCCAACCGAAGTCCGTTACGGGGATTTGGATCCGCAGGGACATGTCAACAACGCAAAATACCTGACCTACTTCGAGCAGGCGCGTATCTACTATTTGATCCAACTTGGGCTGTTCAGCAAGGATCAGTCGTTCATGGAGGTGGGCATCATCATTGCTGATATTCACATTACCTTTCACGCCACCACGCATTACGGCGACGACCTCAAAATCGGCGTAAAAACATCCAGGATCGGCAACAAGTCGTTGACGGTGCAACAATGTGTGATGGACAATAAAACGGGGAAAGTTACTGCAAGCGGCACGGTGGTCTTGGTCACATTTGATTATGAGGGCTTGAAGACCATTCCCGTGCCTGATGAATGGAGACAGAAGATCAGTGAGTTTGAAGGTTTGTAAGAGAACAGTGGGAAATTAACAAACTTATGGTGGAAACCCGCATGACTTATCCACATTCTTTTAACAGAGCGTTTCGGATCACAATCTCACTCTTTTGAAATGACGATCTCCTTCACCCGTCCCACCTGCCCATCCACCAGGCGGACTTTGATTCCGTGCGGATGATTCGGCGATTTGGTGAGGATATCTTTGACGATGCCCCTGGTCAACTTACCTGTGCGTTGGTCTTGCTTTAAAACGATCAGCACGATCATGCCCGGTTTTATGTTGGAGCGGGTTTGTCCGTTCATTATTATCCTGTAGTGTCACCCTGAGCGACACTGCGCCGCACTGCGTTCCCTGGCACGCCCGCCAGGGCAGGTGTGTTGCAGTGCAGGTGTAGCGAAGGGTCTCTTGCTTGGCGTGGGGAAGATCCTTCGGTCGCAACGAACGCTCCCTCAGGATGACACGGTTGTGGGGGGAATATACCATTCCAGACTCAAATCTTTCCACTCTGGGTTTTCAACCTCGATCAATGCAATCTTTTTTGAGCGAAGCCAGCCTTTGATTTGCTTTTCACGGACAAGCGCTTCTTGAACATCATTTGTTTCTTCATAATGTACCAGTTTTGTAATGTTGTACTTGCTTGTAAACCCAGCGACAAGTTTATGTTTATGTTCGTATACGCGCCGTTCAAGGTTGTTGGTTACGCCTGTGTAAAGTGTTTTTGATTTATTCGTCATGATGTAGACGTAATAATGTCTCATTAATACTCTCCCATTGTGTCGCCCTGAGGAGCGCACTTTGCGACGAAGGGTCTCGGCCTTGCCGGGGAGGTACTCTTGTAATCCGAGATGCTTCGTCGCTTGGTTTCGATAAACGTAGCTGCTTGATTGCCCGCTCCTCAGCATGACACGGAGCGGGTGTCACCCTGAGCGCTAGCGAAGGGTCTCTTGCATGGCATGGAGGAGATCCTTCGGTCGCAACGCCTGTACTGAGCCTGTCGAAGTGAACGCTCCCTCAGGATGACACAGCGGATGTGTCACTCTGAGTCGAAAGGCGATGAGTCTCTCGCTTGGTATGGAGAGATCAGATGAAGAAATTAACTTGAGTATTCTTTAGCCTTTTCATCAATTTCGTCTAAGTAATCCTTCCACCAATAATA
>DATEDD010000202.1:0-6945 GCA_035286565.1 Anaerolineales bacterium | reverse complement strand
TGCAGAAATGATCGCAGCCGATGAGCCAATATCAACGCTCAAGATTCCTTTTTCCCCGCCATAAACTTTTGCAAGGAAGCGCACCATGCGCCCGGTGGCGTAGCCAGTCGGAAGAATATGTCCGCTGGACCATAAATCCAGCGTGTCTACACCTTTGATCTGCCGCTTGCGGATGTTGATGAACATGCGCGCCAGCTCGCGCTCAGCGGGATCCAAATCTTCTGTTTCAAGCGATGGACGCACATTCGGGCTGAAATGCAGGGATGTTGCCAGAGAACCCATCAGGTTTTTTACTTCGTCTTCCATTTTTTCATTACCCGCAAATAATACGTCGGGACGTTTTTCTTCCGGCAGCAGAAAACAAGCCAGTCCAATCGGCTCCAGTACTTTTTGAATGGAACGGGACGCGCCGCCGTCAGTGCCGCCACTGATGACCACCAGATCGGGACGTAAATGCAGGAGGCTGTCTATTGGTTGATCGGATTTACGCAGATCATTCAACCCAATCCTATCCACAATGCGTGTATAGGTGGACTCTGCAAGCCGGCGCGCACTTTCAAGTGACACATCTTTTAGCAAACCGACAATGACTGTTTTGATAACAGGTCCCGCAGAAAGGGTGACGACTACCGTATCCACACCGGAACCGTTGGGTTGACTCGGTGTAATCAGCCCGCGTGATTCATCCAGCAGGGTATTCCCAATAAGCTTTTGTAAATTTCTAATTGCATTGCGGACCCCTTCGACCACATCTTTAAATGGCGCTTCGGCCGTGGTGGGCGCAGAACCGGAAGCCACAAAGCGATATTCGCTTTCAATGACATCGAACAGCACCGCGCGCGTGTTCGCCGCGCCGACTTCTATTGCAAGCAGAGAACTACCGTCAACCCACGAGGATGGCATGAGACTAATAATTCCCAATGAAGTTTATCAGCGCTGAAATACGTTCGATCAGCGCAGTCAGCGCGGCGGCATACACACCTGCAAAGATCGTGCCAAGCGTAATGCCGATGAAGATGCGTCCGACCGAGGCGCTAATTTCGATCAACCTCAGGCGGCGTATGGAACCATCTGCTTTTGGACTGGCGCCAAAATGAAAATATATAAGTGTAAATACTGTGCCTGCCAGGATGAAAGCGCCGTTAAAAACCACCTCGACAACGCTGATGTTACGCGCGCTGGCGGCGCTTAAGTCAAAGGCGTTGATGGTTGCTGCAATCTGAGGCAGGAGAGTCCCGCTCAATGCCCCGGCGATGATCACCGCCGCGCCTGCGCCCACCAAAAAAGCCATTGCGATGCGCGCCAACCCAGCCAAACGCGGAGATATTTTCATTAAGATCAATACCGCTCCAAGCAAAGGGATGGCGGTAAAGGCTTTTTCAAGAACCGAGCCATACACCAACGGATAAATGAGACGCGGCACAATCACCTGCCACCATGTTAGTGCGGCAAGATAGCCTGAGGAAACACCGACAAAGATATACACTGCAATTCGAAAAAGCGGATTATCCCCGATCAAATAACTGAAGATAAGGATGGTGAATAAAAAGCTCAAAAGGCCTGTGACCAGATCAGAGGAGAACACCATGCTATTGTGTCTCCCCAGCAGCCACACGCTCACGCAGACCGAGAGCCAAATTCCATAAACCGCCGACAAGCACCAAGGCCATGGCAAGCAACATGCCGAGACTGTAGGCGTCCCAATAGGCGCGCGCACTGCCAGGACGCCCGGCGTTGTATTGTTCAAAAAGCGCGCCGCCATATAAGCCTGATACCAGTCCGCTGATTTGCTGTGATTCATAATACGGCTGGATCATCGGCGCGGCCTGTGCGCTGGAAATGACCACGAATGGAATAGCACCGCGGGCGGATTCGGTCTGTTCGATCCATGTGCGGGCGGCTTCGGCATCATCGGTGACAACGATCAAGGCCGCAAACTGGGAGAGGGAGCTGATCCCTTCCAATGGGATAGAGTCCCATGCAGAAGATAGAGACATGTCAAACGGGGAAGTGACCACCGGGTTTTGCGCAAAAGCGCGGATACCCATTTGTCCGCCGGGCAGGTAACCCAGATTCAAATACTGGATTCCGCTTTGGTAGTTGTGGACAGCCAAAGGTCCGGAAATGAAGCGTTCGACGAGGATTGCGCCAGTTTCGTTTGTTGAGATAAATGTCAAGTGCGGATGTCGCAACAGGATCATCTGGTCAAACATGGGCGCGGCGGCGGCTTCCATCTCTCCAACGCGGGCAGGTTCATAATCAAATGCCACCAACACAGGCGCGGATTCTGGAATGGCTTGAGCGACTTGCAGCGCGCCGTTGACATCCATTGGAACGCCCACAGGCAACGAAAACATTTGAGTACGCATAAATAACGGAATCGTTATCATAACAAAAACAATAAAGGCAAGGAACCAGCGCAAACTGCGTGAAGTTCTTAACACAGAAAATGAAGCAATTGGAACAGGTGCGGTTTCTGCCGCCAGGATCTGCTCCAGCAATGCCGCCTGAGCAAGCTGTTCATCACTGACCTGTAATTTAGTTGAATATGCTTTAGGCCTGCTCATCTGCGCAAAGCCCAGCCCTGATGGCAGCACACCTGACAAACCCGCCAACACACCGCTGGATTCAACAGTTTGATCGGCGGGAAAATTGGAGGATAATTCAGAAATGTCAGAATCTACAGGGCGCATGGACTCCACCCACGAAGGCTGATCATCTGGCGCAATTGCCTCTGAGTTGGTGTCTGCGGTGGGAAGCGACGAAGGCGGAGCTTCCAATGTGCTCAGAAGCCCATCGGGTATATCCGTAAAGAGACCATCCATGTTATCGCTTGCTTGAAAATCTTCGGCAAAATCGAGGGGCGTAAAATCTACCTGTGCAAGAGAATTCTCAGGTTGATATGCAGATACTGCCTGGAAGGTATCGAGCCAGCCCAGGGTATCCGCATCTTGAGCAGGTTCAATGGTTTTCTCTTCGGACTCTGTATGGATGGGAGACTGAAACTCGACGGCTTTTAACCGATCTGAAATTCCGCCGGAGGGTTCATCCTCTACCGCTGTCAAAGAAGAGGGAGACTGCAACGCGACTGTTTCTAACCGATCTGAAATACCGTTTGATTGTGCATCCTTCAGTTCGGCAGATTCATCCTCTGCAGCTGTAAAAGCAGGGGGAACAGCTGCGTCATTGGATAACCAGTCAGGGATCTCCTCCCTTGATGAAGTTGCAGGCACTGTGCTTTTCAACCATTCAAAGGATTTATCCTGATTAGGTTTTGGGCTATCGGAGGGACTTTCAGCCTCTTCAGATATTATCCCCGCAGGGGGCTCGCCGACGCCTGATTCTGAATGGTCAGCTGAGTCAGCGCTTTTGGATTTTTCATTCTGGCTCCCCGTTACGCGAAGCCAATCCGGCAAGTCACTATCTGTGGAATCTGATTGTTCAGGTTGCTGCGCCTGTTCCGGATTGCCTAAATTGCGAAACCAATCACGTACCTCATTGTTTTCATCAGGTTGTGGTTCAGATGACTTTAACCCAGCCAAGTCAGAAGATGATCCGTCAGACTCATCTTTTGCAAAATCATCCTTGCCGCCCAGTTCAACCCAGCGGACAGCAAAAGATTCAGTTTGAGATTTTATTGGTTTTGAATTAACCCCGGTAATACTGGCAAGCCAGTCTGGCATGTCATCTTCTTCGTCGTCTCCGGCTTGAGATTGCAAGCCTGCCAGCAGGTCTTTTGCAGAGGAGGCCGGCTTGAGTTGTGATGGTTGTTGTAAATTTTGCTGTGTCGCTTGCTGGTCATCCTTCCGCGCTGAATCACGCGCATCTCTTAGCCATTGCGGCAGAATGGGTTCAAGTTCGGCGGTGTTTTTCTTGGTTGGGGCTTGTCCGGGTTTGATGGGCGCATCCGCTCCATCCAGAGGGTCTGTCAATGGCTGAAGACGGGTCTGGCAATATTGGCAGAACTCCTGATCTGGAAGGTTGTTCTCTGCGCATGAGGGACATTTAATCATGTCCGACATTAATTGCCTCCATACGGGCGATCCGCGCCGAACAAAACGCGCAAGCCTGTCGTGAGTGTGCCAAGCGCAACGCCGATCAAGATTCCGCGCGCTCCGCCAAGCGCCAGTATTTGAGTGACCCAGGGGCGCAGCAAAGTGCCGATCAAGGGAATATCTCCAAGGGGCATTGTGGCTGAGCCAAACAGGAGCAAGGCGGCTGTGGACAAAAAGATGATGCCCATCAAATCTGCGCGGCGGCGAAGGAGGCGGATGGCCGCGTAAAGCAGGGATATGGTCAGCACACCCATCAATGATGCTTCTGCAGGGATGATGATGCCGTTCATCACGATCTTCATGGTGGAGTGGTGCGGGCGCAAGATCATGCCGAAGGACAGCGTGGCAACCAACCCGATGACAAGCAGCGCGCTATAGGCGCTTCCCTTTTCTCTGCGGCTGATCTTATCCGTATGTACTGAGATCAAATTAGATATCCCGACCAGCACAGCAACCCCTGCAAGAATGATCGCCCAATTCAATAAGAGCGTTTGAACATCTGCCAATGCAGGGAGGAAATAACCACCTAATATCAAAGAACCGGCTGCGATGGCGATGACTGCAGTTAATACGCGCATCAGATGATTCCCGCAAATTTTGCGAATGCGCCGACAAGTAAAGCAACGATCACCAGCCAGCGCAAAATATCCTGCACGGTCAGGCTGGCAGTGTGTGAATCGTCTGCATTTAGATATGCGCCTGCGGCAAATAGTTCTTCGCCAATTAACGCATCCTGTGTGCTTGCAAAGAGGACAGCCTGCCCGGTCAGGTTGTCGCTGGCGCCGATCATGATCACATTCTCGCGGTCTGAGGCTTCGGCCAGCAAGGCAACTTCAGAGCTAAAATGCCCGACCAGGATATTTGCAGAGACATCTTCGTTTTTAGAAATGTGCATTGCGCCGGCTGCATAACCAAATGGGGTTAGCCCTGTTACGCGGCCCATCGTTGGGATATACAACTCATCCGCACCTGCCGCTTGATAACCGGCTTGTAATGTATCCTGCATCAAAAGTCCAAGAGGCGGGTTGCCGGCAGAAGCAACTACGGGCTTGTCACTGTCGGATGTGCGTTCTGCGATGATGCGCAGCATAGCCAGCCCTGCCAGCGCGGAACCTCCACTTGTATCAAGCAGGCTTCCACTCCCAAGAGAAACGTGCAAGCGCGTTCCGTCTTCCACACTTAACCCCAGTGTGCGGTATAACCGCGTGAATGCAGGTATCTCTCGCAGCATGGCAGGAGACTTTCGTTTCCACAAGGTTATTCCAAGCAGAAGTGCGCTGCTTATTATAAGAACTACCAGTGAAGTCATTGGCTTACTTGCTCCTGGATTAAGAAGGATGCAAATGCGCGCGCTTCTGCTTCCTCTTCAAGGGTTTCCGCAAGCGCGTTCCACTGATCACTTTTTACGAAGCCTGCACTAAAATAAATCGCCTGCGCCCCTAGCAAAGCAAGGGGGTTTCCTGCTTCAAGGAACGAGGCGACCAGGTTATTAAGTTGATATCGGCGCAGGACCTCAGCCCAGCGCGGCCAAAATTCGCGCGGTGACTTCATAATTAATGCGAGTATAGCATAATTTCAAACTTGACCCTCGTAAGCCAGGCGCGTGAATAATTAGGGTTGAACCAGGAATCTTAAGGGGCAATGGTTGTGCCGGAAATTATCTCCGCATCCTTTGGGATGACAACAATGCCATCCCGCACATACCACTTCTCATTATCAATATCCTTATTACGCGGGAAGGGGCGCATGGTTACATTATTTCCAATGCGCACGTTCTTATCGAGGATCGCGCCTTCAATGTAACAGTTTGCGCCAATACCAATCGGCAGGCCTGCGCGGTCGGGCTCATAATAATCCGAACCCATCACAATACTGTCTTTGATCATGCATCCAGCCGATATCTGGCTGCGAATGCCAATGATGGAATGATCAATCTCGGATTTTAATATGCGACATCCTTCAGCGATCAAAACATTTTTCAGGTTGCTGTCTTCCACAATGGAGCCGGGCAGAAAACGCGTATCGGTGTAGATGGGAAGTTTTGCATCGTAAAAATTAAAAGGCGTTTCAGGAGTGGTAAGTGCAAGGTTGGTCTCGTAGAACGAGCGGATCGTCCCAATATCCTGCCAATAGCCGTTAAAGTCAAACCCATACACCGCGTTGGATTTGATCGCCTGCGGGATAATATCTCCACCAAAGTCGTCATGGTGCGGGAAATCCTTCAGCAAATCCATCAGTATTTTTGTGTTGAACATGTAAATCCCCATGGAAGCGAGGAATGGTTTATGCGGGTCGTCCCGGCTGATGTATTTCTTTTGGATTTGCGGGTCTTTGGGTTTTTCCACAAAGTCTGTAATGCGGCCATCCGACTCGCGTTTTAAGATGCCAAAACGCGTTACCTCCTCTTTCGAAACGGGATGCACCGCGATGGTGATGTCGGCATTATTCTCCCAGTGATACTCAGCCATGGCCTCGTAATCCATGCGATAGAGATGATCACCCGCCAGAATCAAAACGTAATTCGCTCCCGTAGACTGTATCTCGAGGGTTTGCTTGCGGAATGCATCTGCTGTACCCTGATACCAGTCTGCGCTTTCGAGGGTTTGTTCCGCCGCCCAGATCTGAATCCAGCCCTGATGGAAGGCGTCAAAGTTATAAGTACGGGTGATGTGGCGATGCAATGAAACAGAATTGAACTGCGTCAGGATCGCAATGCGATAAATCTCGGAATTAATACAATTACTAATGGGAATATCGATCAGGCGGTATTTGCCCGCGATCGGCACGGCTGGCTTCGAGCGCATTTGAGTCAGAGGATAGAGACGCGCGCCACGCCCTCCACCCAGAATCACCGCCAGGACATCTTTCAATGAGGGCATTATGTACCTCC
>DATEDD010000201.1:0-3366 GCA_035286565.1 Anaerolineales bacterium | reverse complement strand
GCGACCAGCCTTTGCATACGGGCTTCCAGCTCGGCCTGCCTCGGGTCGAAGTCCTTCGCAACTGCGCATTCCACCTGATAGTGGATGAAGCGCTCGCGGAATTCCAAATCCTGGTTGGCACGCGGTGAGACGGCGGTGGGGCATTCCTTCAGCCATTGGGTATACACGTGACGGTAGATTCTGCGGCATTCATCCTGGTCACCGCGGGCACGGGCCTGCGCCATTTGCAGTTGCACGGTGGCAAAGATGCGGTGATACACGGTGTTGCTCAACCCCGCATTGGTGCCTGCGTTGCCGATCCGAAAATCGTAATCCATCAGGGAGCCGCAGAAATCGCAATACAGGTAAGCGGTTTTGGACGGCAGGGTCTTTGGCGCGCCGCACTGCGGGCAGTTGATCCGTTTGATGAACTGTGAATGTGCCTTCAGGGACTCTGGCAGGGCGTCGCCTTCGCGGGGAATGCCTGCCGAGAACGTGGACCGCGGTGCTTCAGGCCTGTTTTCAGGTTTGCGTTTTTTGAAGAAATTCATCATGTTGACCTCTAAATCTTGACCGATATGCTTCTAAACACTATATCCATGCTGCCAGGTCTTTTCATGGCTCTCCCCCTTGGGGGAGATGTCCGCAAAGTACCCGAAGGGTGAAGGACAGAGGCGTCCCTGCTCCCGCAGCGATATCATCCCCTTGTGGGACGCCAGCCGCGCTTGGGTGCTATCGAGATATACAACGGTGCGCCGCTGTTCGTCGAGCCTTTCATTTACAGCTAACATTAATCTCACTGATGTTTCTCCAACGCATAAATAATGGCAAGTATAACGCCTTCAATATTATTCATTACATCGTTATTCCAAAAGCGAATCACCTTGTAACCTTGCGATTCAAGATACTTGGTTCTTTCCGTATCGTATTCTTCCTGCTCCAAATGCTGACTGCCATCCAATTCGATGATGAGTTTTGATTTTGGCGAGCACACCGCCCTGGCGGTCGGTGCCAGGGGAAATCTGGAACGTAATTTCCAACAGCATGTTGTCTCCGAAAGTTGACTCCAAGTTGGTCGTTGCGAATCCGTGACCACAGTTTTCCTTCGGCAGGAGTGAATTCCTTTCGCAATTCGATGGCGTGGGTTCTAGTGTTTGGATTGCTTCTAGGTGGGCGCGGCATTTCTTCCCCTCCTAGCAGTTTGTCGGAGAGCAAACTGGTAAACTTGACGAATGAGCCGAAAATTTAGGATGCCCGATTACGAAACAACCCTAAGTACGCCAATCCAGCTGGGGGATGCGCTAGTGGCAGATCATCTGGCGCGTTTTGTGGTGGACATTATCTCACAACTCGACCTGAGCAAGATTTATGCGGGCTATGCAGAAAGGGGCGGTGAAGCGATAGCGCCGGAAGTATTGTTGGGGTTACTCTTTTATGGATACGCCACAGGTGAATTCAGTTCACGCAGGATAGAAAAGGCGAGCTACGAAAACCTGGGGTTTCGTTATGTAGCTGGCGGACTGCATCCAGATCACGATACGATAGCCAACTTTCGGGCAACATTTTTGGTAGAGTTGGAAGATTTATTTGTGCAGATATTGATATTGGCAAAGTTGGCAGGGAAGTTGAAATTAGGGAATATCAGTTTGGATGGCAGCAAGATTCACGCGGATGCTTCAAAAAGCCAGGCGGTCAGTTATGGACGGTTGATCGAAATGGAAGCAGAATTGCGAGCAGAGGTTGGCAAGTTGATTGAATGGGGTGAAAGCGCCGATCAAGGTGAAATTCTATTGCCAGAAGATTTGGTAGTGCAAGATGAGATTACCTTACGCAAGGAACGTTTGGAAAATCTGGCACAAGCGAAAGCCGTGTTAGAAGCCAGAGCCAAAGAACGTTACGCAGTAGAGAAAGCTGAATACGATGAAAAAGTGCGAGAACGGGAAGCAAAAACGCGCAAACATCGCAAGCGATCTCGTGGGCGGGAACCTAAACCGCCGGAAGCGGGTCCACGTGACAAAGATCAATACAATTTTACAGACCCTGAGTCGCGTATTATGAAAAACAGTACCAACGACGGCTTTGACCAGCACTACAATGTTCAGGCCGCTGTAGATCAAAACAGTATGCTGATTGTTGCCACTTCTTTATCCAACCACCCCAACGACAAACGGGAAGCCGAGCCAACATTGGATGCACTTTCCCCTCGCTTGGGCAAACCTTCTGCCGCCGCATTGGACAATGGTTTTTTCAGTGAACACAATATTTTGGCTCTTGAACAACGTAGTATAGAACCCTATATTGCCACCGGACGCGAAGCCCATCACAAAGACCTAAACACCCTGCTGGGCAGTATAGGGACTATACTGCCCGACGATGCGACACCACTGGAAAAAATGGCGAATAAACTTTCGACCGAGATTGGGCAAGCTATTTATCGCCTGCGAAAATGCACCGTTGAGCCTGTGATCGGCATCATCAAAGAAATTCTGGGATTCCGCCAGTTTTCTTTGCGAGGCTTGAAAAAAGTAGCCGCTGAATGGTGTTTGGTTTGTCTGGCTTTCAATCTCAAGCGACTACATATCCTAATGACAACGTAGTGTGTGAGTGTATCCACAAAAAACGATGGAAGGCTTTGTACTTTATCAATCAGTACATGAATCCCTGCTTTTTTTACCAGGCATGCTAATTTTGGAGCAAAAGAACTGTCTCTCCGACAAACTGCTAGAAGCAGAGGCATCTAGAGTGAATTCCCCCGAAGTTATTATTTCGGCTTGCTGTCAGTTTGAATGGAGATATCTGCCATGTAATAGGCGTGTGCATATGCGGTGAGAGCGCCGCCCTCGCCGGGGATCGGCTCGATCTTCTCATTGCCGTCAACGTCGATGCCATTTTGGATCTGGTTTGCCAGAACGACTGCCTGCCGAATTGGACCTTCCATCTCAGGGCCGAAGGAGGAATTCAGAATGGTCACCAACGCATCCCGCAGTTGAGGAGTCCATTCGCTGATGTTGGTGGCGCATATTTTCACGTGTTCGCCGTGCACGATCATGTTTTGGGTTGCATCAGGCGATGTTACGGCAAAATCGGCGTGGGAGAAGACGCCCTGTATGTACCCTGCGTTGTCACCGTTTAACAAAAGTCCAAACCCATCGCTGGGATTATCAATCTTCCCATCGCCATTCCAGTCTTTGTGTTCTTCACTTTGAGAACCGACAATCATGTTCAATAATTGTTCAGCCTGCAAACGGACTTCGGCCTCATTGCCGGCTTGATACGAAGCCAGCATGGTCTGGGCAATTAGGTCCATTTGTTTTGTATCAGTTTCCAGTCCCTGAATAAGCGCGATCTTATTTGGAGACGCACCGAATGAATATAGCAGATGCCTTA
>DATEDD010000200.1:0-6617 GCA_035286565.1 Anaerolineales bacterium | reverse complement strand
TACGCGCCGCCCATGGATAAACGCAGAACGCGAATATCGCACCTTCATCATCGCACTTGCTGTCGCAGTCCTGCTCGCAGGCAGCGCAGCGGGATACGGACTCTACACCCGCGATGAGACCACGCTTTCAGGCAATGAGACTGCCGCCCCAAGCGATCCAACCGAGATGACATCGCCTCTGACCCCGCCCGAGCCTGCTTCTCTTTCCCTGACAATGATCTTCGCCCTGGCCGCTTTTTCTGCGTTCATCGTCACCGCCTTCCTCCTCATTCGAGGCTACTCCTGGGAACGCATCCGTAACGAACGGTCGTTTGATCTGCTCATTGTCACAGGGACAATCGTCCTGCCACAGTTAGCGGCCTTCCCCATAAAATTTTTGGAAAATACGCTAAAAGTTACCCTTCCAACCACTGCCCCGGAGGTACAAGCCTTAAGCGCAGACCTGCGCTCCATTCTGATTATCGCCGGTTTCCTGCTCGGTATGTTTATCATCTCTGCGATTATAGGTTTATTGTGGAACAAAGAAAAATGGTGGCAGACCGCCTTGATCTTCTGGGTTCCTTTCACCATTTTATATACCACTGTCTTCACCAACAGCGACGGTTTTTTCACAGGCACGATCGGCTCGCTCGGATACTGGATCGTTCAACAGGATGTAGAGCGCGGCAGCCAGCCCTGGTATTACTATCTGCTGGTACAAATACCCATCTATGAATTCCTGCCTGCACTCGGCTTCATGCTTGCGCTCGCGCTTGGATATAAAAGAAAACCCGCAGTGCTGGTTGAAGCTGACGATGGAAAGGATGAAATCATTCATCGGATCGAAGACCAGGATCCGGAAGAATCAAACTTCCCGAACACATTTAGTCTCCTGGTCTGGTGGTGCGTAATCAGTATCTTCGCATTCTCGTATGCTGGTGAGAGAATGCCCTGGCTGACCTACCATATAGCATGGCCGATGATCTTACTAACAGGCTGGGCATTAGGGCGAGTGATTGACACAACCAACTGGCAAAAATTAAGCGAACAACGCTTCCCGCTCGCACTTGCAGCGCTTCCAGTATTTATTGCCAGCATAGCGGGAATGGCGCTCGCGATTAACGGGCCAACCCCGCCCTTTCAAGGAAAGGAACTGGCACAACTTCAAGCAAGCGCGGCTTTCCTGCTGCCATTAATTACCACAGTCCTGAGCGCCGCCGGTATCGTCTATTTCTTAAAAGAGTGGACCTTCAGGGAGATCAGGAACGTATTCGTTTTGATCTTCTTTGCTTTTTTGGCATTGCTCACCACCAGAACTTCATTCCGCGCTTCATACATTACATACGACCAGGCCACTGAGTTCCTTGTTTATGCTCACAGTGCAACAGGTGTCAAAGATATCATCGGGCAGGCGAAAGAAATCTCTGAGCGGACCACAGGCGGCATGGGAGTTGCCATCGCCTACGATGCCAGCGCTCCAGATACTGGCGTCTCATGGCCCTTCGTTTGGTATCTGCGCGATTTCACCAACCAGCGATCTTTCGACCAACCCACCCGCTCCTTACGCGATTCGGTCGTCATCATTGTGGACGAAAAGAATTTTGACAAGATCGAACCAGCCATTGGCCCCGGTTATTACCGGGTGGATTACATCCGCATGTGGTGGCCCATGCAGGATTATTTTGGTCTGGTTTATGACCGCGACCCGAATACCCAATTCCCTGAAGATTATGCCTGTAACGGGTTGATGAGTTTTCTGAAATTACGAAAATCAAAAGATTATTCAAAGTTTTGCGAAGGATTCACAAACCCTGATATTCGAGCAGGACTGGTGCAGATCTGGCTCAACCGTGACTACACCCTCTATGCGCAAGCCAAAGGACGCTCAGATCTGACTCTCCAGACCTGGTCGCCGGCTGATCGAATGCGCCTTTACATCCGCCAGGATGTTGCTTCGCAAATATGGAACTATGGTGTCGCACCTGCGGCCCTTGAACCAATAATAGACCCGACTGAGGGGAAATACATTCTTCTCCCTGCTGACTTAATGTTTGATTCAACACAAGCAAATCCCGTCGTTTTAAATGGGCCGCGCTCGCTCGCCTTTGCCAAAGATGGATCAGTGTATGTCGCCGACTCACGCAACCACCGCATTTTGCATCTTGATATGACGGGGAAAACCATTCATGAATGGGGTACTTTTGCAGACGGGGTGAACACCCCCGCAGGGCCCGGGACATTCAACGAACCCTGGGGTGTCGCCATTGGACTAGATGGTTCGGTCTATGTGACCGATACATGGAATCACCGTGTCCAAAAATTTACAGCACAGGGTAAATTCATCACATCCTGGGGAATTTTCGGTCAGGGTGAAACACCGGAGTCCTTCTACGGGCCGCGCGGATTGGCTGTCGATGCCAAAGGGAGAGTCTACGTCACAGATACTGGGAACAAACGCATCGTCGTGTTTGATGCGAACGGGAATTTCATCACGCAATTTGGAAGCGCAGGCTTTGATCCGGGTCAATTCGACGAACCTGTCGGAATCGCGGTTGACAGGAATGGAACTGTCTATGTCGTTGATACATGGAACCAACGAGTGCAAACTTTTACACCTCTTGAGACTGAAGGATTCCTTAACTTCGTCCCGGAACGTCAATGGGATGTCTACGGCTGGTTTGGTCAGTCTCTGGATAACAAACCATTCATTGCAGTTAATGACGACTTGCATGTGTTCATCACAGATCCCGAGGGTTATCGGGTGATGGAGTTTGAGCCGAATGGAAACCTCCTACGCACCTGGGGTGATTTCGGAAACACTGGCTCAAGCTTCGGTCTCGCTTCAGGCATCGCAATGGATGCCTCTGGACATGTTTGGGTTACAGACGGCTTATATAACCGCATCATGAGATTCACCCTGCCATAAAGTATTAATAACCTGTCCTTACACAATGTCATGCTGAATGAAGCGTACACTTGTCCCGGCACTGCCCGCCAGGGCAAGTGTACGCTGTTCGCCACATCGTCCGGGCGCTTTTTCGGGAGCACAGGTGAACCTCCCGTATTTTAGAAGTAGATATCTTTTGCTGCGCTCACATCGTCGCGGTGTTCTTCGGGAGGAAATCATGGTTGCTTGCGTCAGTTCATTGAGTAATATCAGGATTATTTATTTCCGTAAAATTTTATGATGGTATAATCCCGATGCTTTTTAACAAAACATCATCCGAGAGAGATTAATGAAACTCCACGAATACCAATCAAAAACAATTTTTTCCAAGTATGGCATCCCGATCCCCAAGGGCCGGGTGGCGGCTACCGCTCAGGAAGCAAAGCAAATTGCAGAAGAGTTGGGTGGCCGCGTTGTTATTAAAGCGCAGGTGCTGGTCGGTGGACGCGGAAAAGCAGGCGGCGTAAAACTCGCCAAAGACTCTGCTGATGCGGAACAACTTGCGACACAAATTTTGGGTATGGACATCAAAGGCTTGCCAGTTCGCAAAGTACTGGTCGATGAAGCCTCCGCCATAGACCAGGAAATCTACTTTGCCATCACCAATGACCGCGCCGCCAAGAAGCCAGTCATGATCGCTTCTGCCGCAGGGGGTGTGGACATTGAAGAAGTAGCCGCAACCAGTCCTGAAAAGATCGTCAAAGTTCACATTGATCCGTTGCTGGGGTTGCGTGAATATCAGGCCCGGGATGTGGCCGTCGCAATTGACCTGCCGCGCGAATACTGGAAAGATTTTGTTAAGATCGCAATGAACCTATGGCAAGTCTATAGCGGGACAGATGCCATACTCGCAGAGATCAATCCGCTGGTGATCACAAAAGAAAAGAAGTTGATCGCCCTCGATGGCAAAATGATGATCGACGACAACGCCCTCTTCCGCCAGCTGGACCTGGTAGAAATGCGTGACACAGACGAGGACGCCCCTTCTGAAATCGAAGCCCGTAAGTACGGACTTTCCTTCATCAAACTGGACGGCAACATCGGCTGTATGGTCAATGGCGCTGGTCTCGCCATGACCAGCATGGATGTGATCAAACTTTTCGGTGGTGAACCTGCCAACTTCCTCGATATAGGCGGCGGTGCAGGCGCTGAAAAAGTTGCCGCCGCCATGCGCATCATCCTGACAGACTCGAATGTCAAAGCTGTTTTGTTCAACATCTTCGGCGGCATCACCCGCTGTGATGAAGTAGCGCGTGGTATTCTCACCGCGATGGATGAGGTTAAACCAAAAGTTCCGATGGTTGTCCGCCTGGTTGGAACGAACGCAGACGAAGGCCGCCGCCTGCTCGAAAATGCAAATATGATCACTGCCGAAACCCTCGCCGACGCGGCGAAGAAATCTGTTGCAGCCGCGAAGAAAGGGAAATAATCCATGAGTATATTAGTTGACAAGAACACCCGCCTGATCGTGCAAGGCATTACAGGCAATGAAGGCTTATTCCACACCACCCAAATGGTCGCGTATGGCACAAATGTTGTCGGCGGTGTGACACCCGGTAAAGGCGGCGAATGGGTACTTGAAAAATTGCCGGTTTTTGACTCTGTCAAGACCGCCAAAGACGCCACAGACGCAAACGCCACCATCATTTTCGTCCCCGCACGCTTCGCAGCGGATGCCATGTTTGAAGCCGCAGATGCAGGCATTCCCCTTATCATTTGCATTACCGAAGGAGTGGCTGTTCAGGATATGATGCGTGTGTGTAATTATCTTGACCAAAAGAAAGTACGCCTGATCGGACCAAACTGCCCAGGCTTGCTCACTCCCGGTGAAGCGAAAGTCGGTATCATACCCGGCGACATTGCAATCCCCGGTAATGTCGGCGTGGTATCACGCTCTGGCACATTGACGTACGAAGTCCTTTACGCTATGAAAAACCTTGGCATGGGTGCCAGCACTTGCGTAGGCATTGGCGGTGATCCGGTTAATGGCACTAACTTTACCGATGTTTTGGAGCTGTTCGAGCATGATCCCAAGACCGAGAAGGTCATCCTGATCGGTGAGATCGGCGGCAACGAAGAGGAAAAAGCAGCGGAATACATCTCTTCTAAAATGACCAAACCTGTCGCGGCCTTCATCGCGGGTCAAACCGCCCCTCCCGGAAAACGGATGGGACATGCCGGTGCGATCATCGAAGGCGGCGCAGGCACCGCGGTAGACAAGATCAAAGCCCTCGAAGCCGCAGGCGTAAAAGTCGCCAAGCACCCGGAAGAAATTCCGACCTTACTGATGTAACATGCTTTCAATCGGGGTTTGGCCCCAAATGAAAGCATCGCAACATTCAAACCCCCTTAGAAACACGTAGAGCCGCCTATAAATGGCGGCTCTACGGTTATAATCGCGAATAATCAATTACTTCTTGCGAGCGTCAATGTATTTTACAGCTTCGCCGACAGTGGTGATCTTCTGGGCATCATCATCGGAAATCTCGGCGCCGAACTTATCTTCAAAAGCCATAATCAACTCTACGAGATCCAGAGAATCAGCCTCAAGGTCCTCACGGAAGCGAGCCTCCATTGTGATCTTCGCCTCATCCGCCCCAAGCAAATCCTTTACAATCGCCCGCAGTTCTGTATATGTGTCAGACATTACAACCTCCAATTTATTTTGTTGATAGACTTATTGTAATCACTTGACAAACCCTGTCAAGCCGGTATGCTTTCAGCACAAACACAGGAACACTACCCCATGACAAAAGTTGCGCCCATTGACCAGCGAAAAGCAGACCACATTAAAATCAACTTAGAGCAGGATGTGCGCTCTGCCTTGACAAGTGGTCTCGAAAAATACCGCTTCATACACGAGGCATTACCCGAACTGGACTTAAACCGCATCGATACCAGCCTCAGCCTGTTCGGCAAACGATTGACATCTCCTACCCTTGTCAGTTCCATGACCGGCGGCACATCCGAAGCGGAGACGATTAACCTGCGCCTGGCCGAAGCCGCACAGGAATGTAAAGTTGCGATGGGAGTCGGCAGTCAACGCGCCGCCATCGCAGATCCCGAAAAAGCAAAGACATTTCAAGTGCGCCGCGCCGCGCCCGATATTTTATTGTTTGCCAATCTCGGCGCAGTGCAATTGAATTACGGCTACGGCATTGACCAGTGTCGCAAAGCAGTTGAAATGATCCAGGCAGATGCACTGATCTTGCATCTCAACCCGCTCCAGGAAGCCGTACAGGACGCGGGCGATACAAATTTTGCAGGCTTGGCAAAAAAAATAGAAGAGATTTGTAAAAAAATAGAAGTGCCTGTCATAGCAAAAGAAGTCGGTTGGGGAATTTCAGAACGGACAGCAAAATTACTCGCCGATTGCGGCGTTTCAGCAATTGACATAGCCGGCGCGGGCGGCACGAGTTGGTCACAAGTCGAAATGCACCGCGCACCCGACGAATTCACCCGTCAACTCGCCGCAACTTTCGTCGGCTGGGGCATCCCCACTGCAGATTCAATATTGAATGTCAAGAAGGCTGTTCCCGAAATGATTATCTTTGCATCGGGTGGAATCAAAGACGGACTCGATATCGCCAAGTGCATTGCATTAGGTGCAACGCTTGGAGGCATAGCGGGGAAATTTTTGAAAGCCGCTGCGATTTCAACAGAAAATGTAGTTGAGATGATGAAATTGACG
>DATEDD010000199.1:0-4538 GCA_035286565.1 Anaerolineales bacterium | reverse complement strand
TATGCCAACTTACATCCTTATAGTTGACAGATTGACTTATGAACCTGTGCCTGGAGTGGATGATTGGGCGCTCCAATATAAATCCATTGTGGAAATTTGGAACTCTCGAGAATTTCAGGAGCAATATCACTTTTGTCCTGTTCAAACAAGCGGGTGGTATATCAATCTCTACTGTCGTAATAACTCGATACCTTAGTTTATCTTTGGAAAGTTGCGTTATTGGTTGTTACTTTACTTTAAAAATAAAATTCATGCCGAAATCAAGGACGTGTCCGCTCGAAAATGGTGGTCTCGACACGTTGAGCGAAACTCTGGAGAACTGTTACCTTCGTGTGGGAATGTGGGTTGAGGAGTCGAGTGATGCTTGCAGAGTAATTCGGAATATTTTCCCCCGAAGGCATTTGCAAGCATGGCCCAAACAAAAAGGGTGACATTTATCCGCAATTGTGCGTGACTTCGTCTATGCCCTTCCTAAAAGCGGCATGGTAAGATAAGGAAAACTTTATCGTTTGGAGGTATCCATGCGCAAGCTGTTCTTAATTTTAGGGTTGGGGGTGTTGTTTGTATTTCCAACTTTTGCGTCTGCACAAAACAATGTGACCATTGCCAATATGACCGTTCAGCTCTGGCCAGAATATGACCAGCCTAGTATGCTGGTGATCGCCGATTTTCAAGTTGCCCCAGACTCATCCTTCCCGGTGGACCTGACCATTCGTATTCCACAGGAAGCCAACCTGATCGCAGTCGCATCGCTGGCAAGTGACGGTACTTTTTTGAATGCCTTGTTCGATGGGCCAAAAGCGGAGGCGGAATGGCAGGTCTTCACCCTGACGATCAGCGAGAACACAGTCTATCGTTTTGAGTATTATCAACCGCTCTCATTCAATGGCAACCAGCGCATCTTTTCCTATTTGTGGGATGGCGCGTATGCGGTGGATCAATTCCATGTGCTTGTGCTGGAGCCCAGAGATGTGACTGCTATTTCAATGTCTCCAGCTTATGCGTCCATTTCACAGGAGAATGGAAGCAATTATTACGATAGCGGCTTTGTAAAACTTGCCAAAGGTGAACAATTCGCATTAAACCTGCAATATGAAAAGACTACCGATACTTTGGTCGCGCCCCCACAGGGTATTCAACCCGTCGTGCCATTGGATGAAAACACACCGGGGCGGGTTTCACTAAATAATTCCCTGCCATATATTATCGGCGGTTTGGGTGTGGTGATGATCGTAGGCGGAATTGCATATTACTGGCAGGCAGGCCGCACTTCATCCAAAAGATCGAGGCGCAGATCACATGCTCATGAAGAGCGCGAAGAGAACGACGAGGATGCATATTGTCCGCAATGCGGCACGCGCGCCAGGAATAGTGATCGTTTTTGCCGGATATGCGGTGCGCGCTTGCGCCAACAGGAAGAGTAAGTCTGATTAAAAAAATATGAACCAATCAGTTCTCATTGTCATCTATTTTTTTTACGGACTTGCTTTTTTCAGCATGGGTGTGCTGGTGGCAATGGAAGGTGGTCGTTCCACAGATGCTCGTTTGAGAATGGCCCTCCGTCCACTGGCGGGGTTTGGACTTGTCCACGCGACGCATGAATGGCTGGAAATGTTCAAGCTCATGGGGCATTTGAGCGGTCTGTTGCACGCAATTTATCCCCTGATCGCTCTGTCACTTTTGGCTTTTTCCTTTCTCTCATTGGCGGCCTTCGGCGCCTACCTCGTGTTGGGAAGCGAATCCACATGGCGGGTAAGTCTCATCATTCCTCTCGCGTTGGAAGCAGTTTGGGTTTATGGCTTGCTGACCATCAAAAGTACGTATGTTCTTGAAGATATTTACATCGTTGTCGATGTCTGGACGCGCTATTCCCTGGCCATCCCTGCGGGATTGCTTGCCGCGGCTGGGCTTGTGGTCCAGCAACGCGCATTTCGTCGTGCGGGGCTTGTTAGCTTTGGCCGCGATAGTTTGTGGGCTGCGGTTGCATTTGGCTGGTACAGCCTGGTCGGGCAGATCTTTACTGCGCCAAGCAAATTACCCCCTTCCACTTTTCTAAACTCTGAATTGTTTATGGATATCTTTGGCTTCCCCATCCAGTTATTGCGGGCGGTTGCGGCCATTTTTGCGTCGGTATTTGTCATTCGTTTTCTGCGTGCCTTTCAGGTGGAAAGTGACCACAAGTTCGCAGAACTGCAGGATGCCCGTTTGCACGAGGCGCAGGAGCGTGAGGAACTGCGCACTGAGCTATTCAGAAAAGTTGTTTCCGCGCAGGAAGCTGAAAGGCAGCGCATTGCGCGTGACCTGCACGATGAAACAGGCCAGTCCCTCACGGCCATAGGCATGGGGCTGCGCGGCCTTTCAGTTGAATCAAAACATCGCAAAGGGCAGGGCGATACTCTCCAGCAATTGCAAGTCCTCACATCTGACTCCTTAAGGGAATTGCAGCGCATCATCTCGGACCTGAGGCCTGCCCACCTCGACGACCTGGGTTTATCCGCCACTTTGAGATGGTACGCGAGCCGCGTGCAGGAGATGACAGGCCTGATCATCAGGGTCGATATTACAGGTGAAGAACAGGCCCTCGATGAAACGGTGAAGATCGCCATCTTCCGCATTGTTCAAGAGGCGTTTAATAACATCATTAAACACGCGCGTGCCAACAGTGCGAGTATAAGCATGGATTACAAGGAAAAATCCGTGCATATTCTGCTACGTGATAACGGCATAGGTTTTGATATGGATGCGGTAAAAAATCGCATTGGACGCATCTCGCTTGGGTTGGCGGGCATGGCGGAGCGCGCCACTCTGCTGGGTGGAACCGTGGAATTGCACTCGCGCCCCGATTATGGGACTGAGGTTGAAGCGGTGATCCCTTATCGTGTGGTCAGGAAAGAGGAATAAATGACAATTCGTTTGCTGTTGGTGGACGACCATGCGGTTGTTCGTTCGGGCCTGAAAATGCTCCTGGGCAGTCAAAGGGAAATGGAAATTGTTGGGGAGGCTGGCTCTGCCGCAGAGGCATTGACGGAAACTGAGCGCGTGCAACCCAATGTCATTTTGATGGATATTGGCTTGCCTGATAAAACTGGAATTGAAGCCACGCGCGAGATAAAAAATAAGTTCCCAGAGGTGTATATCGTGGCGTTGACCATACACGAGGATGAAGAATATTTCTTCCAGATGCTGGATGCGGGCGCTTCGGGTTATGTGCCCAAACGCGCCGCTCCCGAGGAATTGATCACAGCCATTAAAGCGGCGGCAAATGGGGAAGTATATTTATATCCATCGCTGGCGAAGTTGCTGGTGCGTGATTTTTTCAGCACCGAACACATGGCGGATCAAAAGATAAATCTTGATGGATTGACCGAACGTGAGCGGGAGGTCTTAACCCACCTTGCAGAGGGCGAGAGCAACGATCAGATCGCCACACTGCTGGTCATCAGCCCGAAGACGGTGGAACGTCATCGTGAGAATATCATGCGGAAGTTGAATTTACATTCACGCTCTGAGTTGGTGAGATATGCGATCCGCAAGGGGATCATTAAAGCGTAATGCGTGTTGCGTGTTGCGTAAGGAACTCCTGCCATTCGGCGGGAGTTTTTGTTTACCTGTATCCGTGTTTACCTGTCTACTTGCCTGTGGGGTGAATCCACTATCGGCTTGGGAAATGTATGGGGTGTAAGCCACAGGTTTCGGCGCGAAAAGATGCGTGAGTCCTTCATCCAAGATGGGGAGTGAGCCGAATTTACTTTGTTTTATGGGAGGCGTATTCTAGAGGCAGGATAAAGAAAGGAGATTGCGATGAACGGTTCTGAGATCATCTTATTGCTCTTCCTGGTTCGGCTGGTTTTGCCGTTCGGCTTGCTTCTGCTTGTGGGTGAATGGGCTCGCCATCAACAGGCCAATTACTGGCTGAAATCGTGAGGCGGCATGGATACCCTTAATATCATTTTCTTTGTTTTGAGCGGTGTTTTGCTGAGACTGTTCGTGCCGCTGGCTGTGACAGCGTTGGTTGTTTTTATGCTTCACAAGTTGGATGCGCGCTGGCAGGCGGAAGCAGAACAGGAGTTGAAAATTCTTGCTAAAGATGAAATGCCCTGCTGTAAAGAGCAGCGCGTTTCGGTTGATCAATTAGCCCTGCGTTTGGCTTCGGGCGAACGACCATGCTGGCAGACCCATCGCTCGTCCAACGGACACCTGCGCGAAGATTGTCTGGATTGTGAAGTGTTCCGCGATGCGCCTGTGCCTGCGGTTCGTATACATACACATGCGCATGTATGAATTTTATAAGGAGATGTAAACATGTTTGCCTGGTTCAATCGGTTAATGATCGCTTTGACCTGCGCCCTGGCTTTTGCAGGGATTACATTGATGGCGGTGGAGGCGCAGGCCGGGAATAACCTGTCTGTGGATCAACAGGCCAGCGGCAGTAATGATGACTGCGCTGTTTGCCATACTGAATTTCAAATGAAGTGGATGAACGGCTCGCATGGCAAATCTGGAACTGACCCCGTCTTTCTTGCAGATTGGGAGAGTCA
>DATEDD010000198.1:0-6461 GCA_035286565.1 Anaerolineales bacterium | reverse complement strand
ACAAGAAGATGATTCGGGATTGGATGTAATTCTTATTTCGTCATTGCGAGGGCGTACTCGCCCGAAGCAATCTCCTCGACGACGCGGGGATTGCTTCTCGCAGACTCGCAATGACGGCGAGGTAACTAATTATGAACAATTTACTTAACATAAAGACCCCTGCCGAGTCCATCGCACAGGCGCGCAAGGCGGATTTCAACTTATCGAATCATGGTGTGATCAATTTGCGTCTGGCGTATTGGAATTTAACCACCGAAGCGCTGGTGGAAGAAGCGATATTTCGCAATGAAGGCGCGCTGGTTTTAGGCGGGCCCTTTGTTGCAAACACTGGGAAGCATACTGCCCGAAGCGCGAACGATAAATTTGTCGTGCGGCACACCGATTCAGAGAACAACATCTGGTGGGGTGTTTATAACCGTCCGTTTGCGGCAGACAAGTTCGAGGTACTGTATGACCGCATGTTGGGATTCATGCAGGGCAAGGATGTTTTCGTGCAAGATGTCTACGGCGGTGCGGACGAATCCTATCGTCTGCCTGTCCGCATTGTGACCGAGTTGGCATGGCACAGCCATTTCGTGCGCAACATGTTCATCCTGCCGCAGTCGCTCGAAGAATACAAACGCTTCGTGCCCGAATTTACGATCATCGCCATGCCGTCGTTCAAAGGCGCGCCTGCTATAGATAGCACCGTGAGCGATACGTTTATCTGTTTGTCGTTTGAAAAGAAACTTGCCATCATCGGCAACTCGGCTTACGCGGGTGAGATCAAAAAATCGGTCTTCACGATCTTGAATTATCTCCTGCCGTTGGAAGGCGTGCTCTCGATGCATTGTTCTGCAAATGTGAATCCAAATGACGCGGATGATGTGGCTTTATTTTTTGGATTAAGCGGAACGGGTAAAACCACGCTGTCGGCTGATCCTACACGCCGCCTTATCGGGGACGATGAGCATGGGTGGAGCGACGACGGCGTGTTCAACTTTGAAGGTGGATGCTACGCCAAATGTATCGGACTCTCCGAATCCGCCGAGCCTGAGATTTTCGCCACAACAAAACGCTTCGGCACAATTCTGGAAAACGTTCCCTTTGACCCCATCACGCGCCTCATTGACTTGGACGACGACTCGCTGACAGAGAACACACGCGCCTCATATCCGCTTGAATTCATTAATAATGCCATGCCAGAAAAGAAAGCAGGACATCCAAAGAATGTCATCCTGCTCACTTGTGATGCAAGCGGAGTGATGCCGCCCATTGCGCGCCTGACTCCGAATCAGGCGTTGTACCAATTCATATCGGGATATACATCCAAGATCGCCGGCACGGAAGTGGGATTGCGCGACGAGCCTGAGATCACCTTCTCCGCTTGTTTCGGCGGACCGTTCATGGTGCATCACCCGTATAAATACGCGGAGCTACTCAAACGTAAAATAGAACGATATGGTGTGACTTGCTGGCTGGTCAACACAGGTTGGGTCGGTGGGCCCTACGGTGTGGGCAAACGCATTTCCATAAAATACACCCGCGCTCTACTAAATGCCGCCCTCAATGGAAAACTGGATCAAGTCAAATTTGCGAAAGACCCTATCTTTGGATTTGAAGTCCCAACAAAATGCCCCGATGTGCCCGATGAAGTTTTGAATCCTGCCTCTTCATGGGGAGATAAGAAAGAATACGATAGAAGATATAAAGACCTGGCCATGCGCTTTGTGCAAAACTTCGCGAAATTCACCGACGTCACACCTCAGGAAGTGCTGGACGCTGGGCCAAAGATATAAGAATAAGAAAACCTCCGAAAAGAATTCGGAGGTTTTGCTTTATATCTTATTCATACACAGGAGCAGCAACTGGCGTTGCAATCCCGGATGTTTTTTTCACACGCATGCCGCGGACAAAAGCGCGTTTCTCTACCGGTTGGGCATCAATCTTACGCTGGACATGGGGAGCGAAGAATCCTGCATAGCGTTTCTGAAGTTCAGGCCTTTGCCAGTCATTACCGCTGACGAAGCCTCGGCAATTTGCGCTGCCACACTCACAATTGAACTCATCGTAAGGGAGGGTGTCGCTCATGGCATAATCGAAACAAACTTCCTCGCCGATTTTGATGTCTCGCATGGCAACGAGTCCGATCTGACCCGAAAGACCTGCATTCGGATTACAGGAATGATTGACATAATCTCCCTCACCAATGGGACGCGGCACCAGGAAATGACGCTCTTCAACCTGGATACATAAACTGCGCTCACGCTCTGGAAGATGAATAAATGCATCCCATTCATAGATGACGCCCCCGAAAAGGGCAAGAAGATCTCCCTTATTAATGGGTTGCAGTGTGTAGATACCGTTTCCATCTCCGCTGGCCTTCGGGCGGCCTTTCAACCTAGATGACAAATAGGAACTTGGCTGCTTGGGCATTCATATAACTTCCTTTCGATATGCAGATTAAAGATGAACAGCGCCCTCCCCGGTGGTCGAGCCGGGAAAAACGCCATTTGTTTTTCAATAATACATTAAATATTCAGCATGTAAAGGCTTTAAGCCGATTAGTTAATCTTGTTTATATTGAGGATTTGTTATGGTTGCCCCCTTCGCAGATCATAATAATAACTTTAAGGACGTTTAGACTGCAAGAACGGTAGTGTCCTTTTACAGGACAGAAAAACGCTTCATACTTCGCTACCCTTTTTGATCTGCTTCAAACCTTTGGGCTTGGTTTTTGGTTTGAAATTATTCAGCCCACTGCGGGCCCCAGTCTGGTTCAGGGTGATTGGTGAGTTGTATTTGATTTGTCCCATCCGCGCGCATGATGTAGAGGTCGGACTGGTCATCATTGCGCAGCGAGTTGAATACGATATAAAGACCGTCAGGGGAATAGGATGCGCCGGCATTATTACCGCCATTTGTGAGTTGGACATAATTACCAGTTTCGACATCAATTTTGAAAATATCCTTATCCCCAAACGCGCCCGCATAGATCAGGAGGGATTTGCTGTCGGGCGACCAGTCAATACTACCGCCAATGCCTTTTAACCCCTGCGATATGCGCAGGTGATTTTTTCCATCTGCATCCATGATGAATATTTCATATTCCTGCGGATTCCCAACTGACATGGCGTAGGCGATATTTTCCCCATCGGGAGACCATGCCACGGCTACGATGGTATTCGCCCCCGCATAAACCAGGTGCGGATTCAACCCATCTGCATTCACCATCCAAATGGAGGTGGGTCCGTCCGCGGCGCGATTTGCAAAAACGATCCTGTGTCCATCGGGGGAATAATCAGGTGAAACCACATTGCCGATATTTTTCGTGATTTGAAATAATTGTTTTTCACCGAACAATAAAAGATAAAGGTCAAATGAACCATTGCGGTTGGATGAAAATAACAAGCCCCCGCCATCCGGTGTGAAAGCGGGATAGTAATTGCTGGCCTGCATGTCCGTCAGTTGGGAGAGTCCGCTGCCGTCGCGGTTGATCATGCAAAGTTGGTTGAAATCCGCCCGGGTGCAGGTGAAGGCGATCCGTCCACCGTGTGGGTTTGTGGGTTTTGGGAGGGAAGTAAATGTGGGCGGCGGCGTTATATCCGAGGCGAATGGCGTGAATTGCTGAGGGGTGGCGATGGAGATTTCCTCGGGACGCACAAACCAAAACAATAAGAATAATGTGATGAATAATATAAATAGAATGATCGGTGTAATCCCAATGCGGGAGGTTTTCTTTTTTGGTACGGTAAGCGAAGCTAGGCGATCCTCCAAAGGAGGAGTGTCTGCGCTCAGGATGTTTGGTTTAGCGGGTGGCATGAATTTCCACTCGCCGAGAATCCTCGAGGTGACAGGAGCAGTTATAGGATCCGTGCGAAGCGGCACTGTGTCCAGAGAAACACGCGCGGCCAGCGCAAGCGAGGAAAGCAATTCAGTTGTGGTCTTGAGGCGGTCGTCTGGATTTTTGCGGAGCGCCCAAAGGATCATGCGCGAGAAATGATCCGGGATTTCTGGATTTAGCGCGATGGGCGCAGGGGGCGAACCCTCAAGATGTATTTTACGAATCGCTTCATTCGATTTGGGTGCACGCTTTCCATTGATCCATGTACCAGTGATAAGTTCATAAATGATGGCAGCCAGCGCGTATATATCCGCCGCTGTATCGAGCGGACGGCTTTTCAGTTGCTCCGGGGATGTGTATGTTTGTGGATATATGCTGAGTTTGTGCGGATTCTTAACCCCATTGGGATGAGCACCTGCAAGACCGCTTACCAGGATTTCGCCGCGCTGGTTGATATGAATTAATTCAGGCGCAAGATTGAGATGTAAATAATTGTGGTTATGAAGCGCAGCGAGGGCACTGCAAATGGCTTTTGCGTATGTAAGCGCCTCGCTCAGGTTTACAGGCCCCTTTTCAAGCACACTCAGCAGGGATGGACCGTCGACCCACTCTTCAAGGAGAAAGGCAAGTGTGGGTGTTTGATATATTCCCAGATATTTTGTGAGGTTAGGATGTGAAATGCTTTGAAGGCTGGAGGCGTGAGCTTCAAAGTCTTTTACGGCTTCCGTATTTTCAGAAATCGTTTTTGCGAGAAGTGTCAGCGCAAGTGACTTGCCGCTGCGTGCATCTGTCGCGCGATAGAGTTCTCCAAGTGGGGTGAGTGTAACAAATTCTTCAACGTGATATTGGTTAAGGAGGGTAATACCTAAAATGGATGAAGGCATTTGTGAACTAAGTTAGGATCGGTCTTAGGGGGTGGATTCATAAAGCTCTTGAGAGCATCAGGCCGAAAATGGCGATGATCAAACCCAGGTGCAGGAGCAGGTCGGTGGCGGAGAGTAGATTTCCAGGAAAGATGAACTGCAGGAGTAAATTGCAGATAATGAGAAATATTCCAAGGAGCGGAAGAAGACCTTTTCGGTGCGCAAGGAAATCGGACAGGATATCCAATAATCTTGAGATCATACTTCCTCCATGCCGCCATCTTCAACATTTTCAAGAGTGTTTTCGGCCGGCATTGGCTTTGCCTGCCAGGGGGAAAATTGCGCTAAAAGCCTGCCAGGGATGCGTCCTTGTATGACCACGCCGCCGCGCTCATGTTCAACGCGCTCCACCAAACCAAGTTCATGAAAGAGGGAGATCAATGCGCCTTCTTTGTAAGGAAGCCTGACATGCACGGGTGTATATGCTTCAAATAACTCCTCGTGGATAAGATAAAGCAGTCCCGGAATCCCTGTGCCAGTCAATGCAGAAATGGCGACAGACTTGGGAAAGTTTTCCAATATTTCGCGCGCATTTTCTGGATGATTAAGGCGGTCGGCTTTGTTCAAGGCAGTTACCATGGGAATATGGTCTGCGTCTATTTCTGCCAGCGTTTCCTGCACCGCCTGGAATTGACCGAGCGCGTTGGGGTGTGAAATATCCACGATATGCAGGAGCAGATCGGCTTCTGCGATTTCCTCCAGAGTGGCATGGAATGCAGCCACCAGCGCTGTGGGTAACTTTTGAATGAAACCAACTGTATCTGTGACCAGGGCCAGATCATCTCCGGGCAATTGCACGCGGCGGGTGGTGGGGTCTAATGTGGCGAACAATTGATTCGCGACATAAACTTCAGACTTAGCAAGCCGATTGAGCAAAGTGGATTTGCCCGCATTGGTATAACCAACCAAAGCAACGATGGGGATGCGCGAACGTTTGCGCTGGGCGCGGTATCTCATGCGGTGGGCTTCCACTTTTTCAAGCTCATGCTTGATGTGGGTAATGCGATTACGGATACCGCGCCGATCTACTTCAAGTTGAGTTTCACCGGGTCCGCGCAGTCCAACTCCGCCCGTGGAGCCGGCGCGTCCACCTCCGCCGCCAGCCTGTCTCTCAAGGTGAGTCCAGGCGCGAGTCAGACGCGGCAGGTTGTATTCGTATTGAGCGAGCTCCACCTGCAGCATCCCCTCGCGTGTGTGGGCGTGTTGCGCGAAGATATCCAAAATGAGCGCGGTGCGGTCAATCACGCGGATGGTCAGCCCCAGCGCTTTTTCCAACTCACGTTGATGACGCGGTGAAAGTTCGTCATCAAAGATGACAACGTCCGCCAGTGTCTCCTCGGCCAGCGCTTTTAATTCAACAACCTTGCCTGGGCCAATGTAGGTTACAACATGCGGACGCTGAAGTTTTTGAGTTAACTCACCGACGACGTCCACGCCGGCGGTATCGGCCAGCAAGGTAAGTTCTGCGAGTGAATCTTCAAGGTTGAGGAGTTGTTGTTTCCCGTAAAATTCAACACCGACGAGAAAAGCGCGTTCACGTTGCTGGGTTGTTGGGTGAGGGATTTTCTTTGTCACTGATTTTTACTCCCGATTCCGGTGGTTGTTGAAATGGTCCAAAAAATTTGAGCATCGTTGGATCTGTTGGCGCAGTGCGCGTAGGCAGTAAGATATGAAAAGTTGAGCCTGGTAATTTTAGTTCGTCGTAACCTTCCGAT
>DATEDD010000197.1:0-6530 GCA_035286565.1 Anaerolineales bacterium | reverse complement strand
AACGGACAACGATGTTCTTCATAAAGTGAGAGCTGTAAATTGGGTTTACGGTTGAACAATCGGTTTCGTCTCGAACGGGTTGGCTGCGCTGTGTGCGTGAGAATTAATTTATCAATTGCAGGGTTCGTATGGCTGCGAGCCTTGTTCGCTTTTAAAAACTTCAGACGCGAATTTCTTTTTGGCAAGTACGTCAAACTTTCCTGAGTATGGGCTTGTGACGATCTGGGCTCAACCGATTGTATCGAGACCACAGCCGGTGTTTGTTCTCTGCGCCTTGATGAACCTCGGACATTGGGCAGATCTTTTGTTTTCGGGCGAGGTTTCCACCACGCCTCCAGACAAATGATCGCAACGAGAAGCGCACCACCTAATTGAATCAGTTCGTCTTGAGGAATGATCCCTTTGGCCCAGGGATTCAGCGGACCAATTCCCATCTGCCAGTTTGTAAGCACACCCAATACAAACAGTCCCAATGGCAAGGCAAATAGTATTACAAAAAAACGTATGAATCCTGACCAAGAGTAAAAGGTTATTCGAGAAGCAGATCCAGAGGCCAGTCCAATACTCAGGGTCGCGAAGACCGTCATCCAAAACGAAGAAAGGTTCTTTTGGTAAACATTGAACAGCGCTATAAAACCTGCAACACCAACGACAAACAGCAATGTAAAAACCAGTTTTCGAAAAAAACCGGGGCGGCGGGCTGTGGAAGAATAAGTGTTGCTCATCGTGGCTGTACGAATGGACATTTCAAGTTCCGTTTGTCTCGCCTAATCTCGTAATCGGATGCGGCTACTACGCACTTTTAGAACAGATGCATCTTTTACAACTTTTATCTGGATTTTGTCCTTAATGCGAATACGGGATTGTTTGTTATCCTCTATCTTTATTGTTGACTCATAATCCCGGAAATGCAATGTATCTGCTAAATCACCGGTCAATTCATAGAAACGATATTCCACACCATTATGAGCGCGGATTATATGAAGCGGCGGCATACCTACGCTGACCAATGTTCGATGCAAAAATGTTTCTTCGCCCGTGATCAAATGTGTCATGCTGGCTTCACGTAATTCACCACATGTCGAGCAATGACCCGATTCAAAGGTCACCTCGCTTAGCGGTTTTAAAGTTTCTTCTACAGTGTGACAATTCTTGCACTCCAGTTTCGTGACCAATTCCTGATCCAATTCGATCACTGCATTCAAGCCAAGGTCTGCACAAGCAATACGCAGGATGTCGTCAAGGGTCGTCCGCTCGGCACGCGCCGGTAGTTCAGTCACATCACCATAAGTCCAGTGTGATTCGCAGTCCTCGCGGGGCGAATATGCGGTGGTATGCATCTCGTTGACCATCCCGTTAAAATGAGTCACTTTGCCGGGTTCAACCGGCATATTATTGATCAGCTTCAAAGATTCCTGTGATTGCATCGCACCAATGATCGAAGCGATGGTTGGAGTCGTCGGCACTTTGCCAAGCAAAATATTATGACGTGCCAGCAAGGGGCAGGAATATCGAAGCGACAAATCTCTCAGCGCTTGTTCAGTGAGCGTGCATTCGTAACAAGCGCCCTGCCCTGGCACAAAGACGCGCACGAGTCCAAGCAGTTCCTGTATCGCGCCATCCACCCATGGCTTGTTCATCCAATAACAAAAACGGTTAACAGCCAGCCTTGCCTCTCGATTATCAAGACAGCCAATGACGACATCCATGCGGCGGAAGATTCCCAAACCGAGCTTCGTCATAATGTCGCCATTAAGATACTGGACATGCACTTGCGGATTAATTGCTTTCGCACGTGCTGCGGCAATCTCTGCCTTACTGCGATTGTTATCCGTCTCGCGGAACAAAACTGAACGGCTCAAATTAGCAAGCTCGATCTTGTCGAAATCCACAATGAAGATGTGCCCAATGCCCATCAATGCAAGGTTTTTGATGACTTCATTTCCAAGCGCGCCGGCCCCAACTACCATGACCTTCGCATTCTGGACCTTCTCGCGATCCCACCAGGAGATAAAATCAAACGTACCCAAGCGATCTTTTTGCAGGTTCGGGATATGGATCGGCTTCTCGGACGCGATGGGCAGACGAATAGGTCCAGTTGGAGGTTCGTTTCGTGCCAGACGTTCAGCCTGCCGTGCCGGCCCGGCCATTTCCCGCGCCTGAGTCATATTCGACTGATCAATTTGCAGAGCGAACCATCCTACATTTTTCCGTGACTCTACCAACCCGTTTTTCTCCAGGGTTTTGAGCGCCTCGCGTAACGTAGTGCGGCTGATGCCAAAGCGGGTAATCAATTCACGCTCCGGCGGCAATTGAGTGCCGGGCTGCAGACTGCCATCCAGAAGTGATGCAGTCAACTTCCCTGCAACTGCTTCAGCTAAAGTTTTGTGGACGATCGGTTGAATTTTCATCATATTTCCTGTGGTATTATGGTCAGACCAATTAATACAAATTATAGCGAAACTTAGAAGAAAAGTCAACGAGTTGGTAAAGGATATTGGTACTACCTTACTTAAATGCAAAGACGGCTACTGCGAGCCGTCTTCGTTTTTACTGAATTTTGAAACTTTACTCGACGACGACGTTCGCGCCGGCTTCTTCGAGTTTCTTCTTGGCATCCGTCGCGGCGTCCTTGCCAACAGCTGTGAGGACTTTCCCGCCGGCGGTTTCAGCGAGGGTCTTGGCTTCGCCGAGACCGAGGCTGGTCAATTGACGAATGATCTTGATCACGTCGATCTTCTTGGCGCCGGGATCCTTGATGACCACATCGAACTCGGTCTTCTCTTCCACAGGTTCAGCAGTAGCGGCGGCGCCGCCAGCAGCAGCCATCGCCACAGGCGCGGCAGCGGAAACGCCCCACTTCTCTTCAAGCATTTTTACCAAATCAGCCGCCTCGAGGACGGAAAGTGTGGATAATTCATCCACGAGTTTTGCGAGCTTGTCAGACATTGTTTAGCACTCCTTGCTAAGTAAATTGAAATTTGAATATTTTGTGCGAGATATTCGCTGAAAATTTGAAAACTAGGCTGCAACAGCCTGTGCGCTCTCAGAACGTGCCTTGATCACAGCCGCGAGGCCGCGGGCGGGCTCTGTTAGCGTGCGGACGAGCTTGCCGGCAGGAGCCTGCAAAACGCCCAGCAATGTTGCGCGCATAACAGGCAACGGGGGCATCTCGGAAAGCGCTTTCACTTGCGCGGCGCTCAAGGCCTTGCCGCCCATCAAACCACCTTTCACCTTAACGAACTCATTGCCTTTTGTTGCATCGGTCAATGCTTTCGCGGTGGAAGCAGGATCTGTGAATGCAAAAGAGATTGCGGTGGACTTGACCAGGTAATCCTGGGGGAGTTCGAACCCGTTCTCTGCAAACACACGGCGGACGAGCGTATTCTTGACGATATGGAATTCACCGCCAGTTTCACGGATTTTCGCGCGGATCGCATTAATAGCTTTCATTTTCGCGCCAGTGTATTCCACAAGAATTACGGCTTCACTACGCTTGATCCAGTCCGCGTATTGTGACTGCACTTCTTCCTTGCGTTGCTTTGATATTGCCAATGGTTATTCACCTCCTTTCATATTAAAAGTCTTTGCCACTTACACAGGCAAAGACTTTTAGTCCCCGGAGGGAAATCAGCACAAATGCGCTGAATTTTTCTATCAGTCTCCACCTGAGCAGGAAATTAAGTTCCGAAGGAACATTCGGAACACCCGCCTTCATGGGCGAAGTGGATTTTTAGGGATAAACGAGTATCGCTACTCGGCACCTTGCATATGTTCATTGGGATCCGTCTTCACGCCAGGTCCCATGGTGGTGGTGAGGGTGATGCGTTTTACGAAATTACCCTTCGCACCCGATGGACGGGATTTATTTACCGCATCCACCAAAGTCATATAGTTCTCGTAAAGTTTCTCGGCGGTGAAAGAGACCTTACCGATTGAAACGTGAATATTATTGGTCTTATCGAGACGGAACTCCACACGTCCTGCCTTGGCTTCCTTGATCGCGCGCTCCATATCCTGCGGAGCAACAACCGTGCCAGCCTTCGGGTTCGGCATCAGTCCGCGCGGACCGAGCACACGACCCAAGCGGCCGACCTTACCCATTGCATCAGGTGTGGCGATGGCGACGTCAAAATCAAGCGCGCCGCCTTCGATCTTCTTCATCGTCTCGTCATCATCCGCAACGAGGTCAGCGCCAGCCGCACGAGCGGCAACTGCGCCTTCTCCTGAAGCGAAAACCAGCACACGCACGGTCTTGCCCAAACCATGAGGGAGAACAACAACATCCCGCAACTGCTGATCCGCCTGACGTGAATCAAGCGAGGTGCGCATATGAACTTCAACGGTTGCATCGAATTTGGTTATCGAGGTTTCTTTTGCCAATGCAACTGCTTCGCGGGCGGAATATACCTTATCCAGTTCAACTTTAGCCGCCGCGGCCGTATATTTTTTTCCGTGTTTGGTCATTTTTTCCTCCGTGGTGCAAGCGGATGGCAGACTGCCAGCCTCCCACAAAATTAGTCGGTAATTGTAATACCCATCGAACGGGCTGTGCCTTCAACCTGCTTCATTGCGCCTTCAAGATTGATCGCGTTGAGGTCTTTCATTTTTAATTCGGCGATTTCCTTCACCTGAGCGCGAGTCACCTTGCCAACTTTGTCCTTATTCGGCACGCCCGACCCCTTCTCAACTTTTGCGGCTTTGCGAAGCAAAACTGCGGCGGGCGGGGTGCGAAGCACAAATGTAAATGAACCATCGGTATAAATGGTGATTTCCGCGGGAAGAACCTCACCCGGGCGATTGGACGTACGGGCATTGTATTCCTTACAAAACGCCATGATATTTATCCCATGACTTGCCAGCGCAGGTCCGACGGGAGGCGCAGGATTGGCCTTGCCAGCCTCGAGCTGAAGACGAACAATTGCTTTTAACTTCTTTGCCATTTTTGACTAAACTCCTTCGTGGTATTAGCGTGGCGCCAAGGCGCCACTCCCACCGCATCAGACCTACGGGAGGCCTGCTACTGTCTAATTTATTTTGGATGCCGTTTCGGCATCACCTGAATTACGCTTTCTCAACTTGCAAGAAATCCAACTCGATCGGCGTTTCGCGTCCGAAGAAACTCACCATCACGCGGACTTTCGTGCGCTCCATATCGATCTCGGAAACCACGCCGCGGAAGTCATTGAACGGTCCATCCACAATACGCACGCGCTCATCCACTTTGAAACTTACTTTGACTGTTGGCGCTTCGGCTTCCATGCGTTTGACGATCTGCGCCACTTCTTCCGGGCGCAAAGGTGTAGGGTTATTTCCCATGCCAACGAAACCTGTCACACCGGGTGTGTTGCGAACGACATACCAGGATTCTTCCGAGAGCGCCAGGTTCACAAGCACATAGCCGGGAAAAATGTGACGTTCCACTGTGCGGCGCTTGCCGTCCTTGACTTCGATCTCCTCCTGGGTCGGGATCACAACATCAAAGATCCTGTCTTTCATGCCCATGGTCTCGATACGCTGCTCAAGGTTATGACGCACTTTGTTTTCATAACCTGAATAACAATGGATCACATACCACGCCGGCCCCTCAACCACTACCTCCACGGAGGGCAGTTCGGTGGGAATCTTAGTCTCGGAGCTGGGAGCAGGCATCGAGGGCTCTCCTGATGCGAAGCTTGTCGAAGGATCCGAAGGGGAAGCGCTATTATCCGTAGGAGCGATTTGCTCCTCGGCTTTATCTTCCATCGTTCCCTGCTCTATCTGCTCCTGCGGTTCCGGTAAATCCATCAGATCCTCATTCAAATTATATGCCAAGCATCAAACCCAGCAACTCACCGGCGAAATAATCCATACCTGAGAGGAAGATTCCAACGACGACCATCACAAGCAGAACAAGTCCGGTCAGGCGTTTTGCTTCGGGCCATGTAGGCCAGCTCACCTTGCGAAGCTCTCCCGATGTCTCACGGTAGTAACGCTGAATAGCGTTTTCGCTTTTCTTGACTTTCTTTGCTCTCTCAGCCAAGGCAATACTCCTTCTTTGTTTTTACGGCTAAAACGCCGCGTGATGCGGCGTTGCCACAGGCAGGCCAGGCAGGAATTGAACCCACAACCCCTCGTGTTGGAGACGAGTGCTCTGCCAATTGAGCTACTGGCCTAGGTAGGCGGGGTAATAAAAAACCCCACCTTTATTTTACTTGGTCTCGCGATGTTGTGTGTGTTTCCGACAACGCGAACAGTATTTATTGAACTCCAACCGATTCGGATCGTTGCGGCGATTCTTTTCGGTTGTGTAATTCCGCTCTTTACAGTCGTTACATTGAAGTGTAATGACCGGGCGGACATCTTTCTTCTTGGAAGCCATTTTAAACCTTTACTTTCTAATTACTCGATGATCTTGGTCACGACACCCGCGCCGACGGTCAAGCCGCCTTCACGAATGGCAAATTTGGAACCCTGCTCAAGCGCCACAGGCACGATCAACTCAACCGTCAGGTTCACATTGTCGCCAGGCATGACCATTTCCACGCCTT
>DATEDD010000196.1:0-5624 GCA_035286565.1 Anaerolineales bacterium | reverse complement strand
ATGCCTAAAAAATGGAACGCGCGTTTCCCCGCTTCGCTCCTGGGTATCATCCTCGCGACGCTTCTTAACTGGACCTTGAACTGGTCTGCCCCAATGATCGGAGCCATCCCCCAATCTCTAATTCTCCAATCTCGCCTCAACCTCCCCAACATCCCCTGGAGTAACCTCCCCGATTTCATCGCGCCGATATTAACCATCACCGCGCTGGGCGCAGTCGAATCATTATTGGCTGGCGCGGTCGGCTCCAACATGACAGGCATACGCCTGCAAGCGAACCAGGAACTCATTGCGCAAGGCATTGGCAACATGCTGATTCCTTTCTTCGGGGGAGTCCCTGCCACAGCCGCGATTGCGCGATCGAGCGTTGGAATCAAATCTGGCGGACAAACCCGTCTGGTCAGCATCATTCACGCGATTGGATTATTGCTTTCCATGTTTCTGCTTGCACCTTTCATGGCGCGAATTCCCCTTGCCGCGTTGGCAGGTGTGCTGATGGTCACTGCTGTCCGCATGAATGAATGGGACGCGATCAAATTCATCTTCGGCAATCGCTTCAAAACAGACATGATCGCTTTCACCATCACCATGCTTGCAACCATCGTACTTGACTTAACGCAAGCCATCCTAGTCGGCTCCGTCCTCGCGGGTGCAGTTTTCCTGAATAAGATTGCCAGCATTGACATCAATGTTCAGGAAGTGGATATTGACCGACTCAAACAGAAGGGTATCGAAACCGAAGGAAAATGTCAGCATGTCCGTGTGGCGTTTTTAACAGGTCCCCTTTTCTTTGCAGCCACAGGTCAATTCAACGAAGCTTTTGCAGATCTAAAAGAGACTCATGCCCTCATCCTATCCATGCGCGGTGTGTCACTGATTGACACAGCAGGTATCGAAGCCATTCACCGTCTGCACGAACGACTCCACAAGCAAGGCGGCACGCTCATGTTTGCAGGAATCCACGATAATGCAAAACAAATGATGGAACGCGGCGGACTCGTAAAATCCATCGGCGAGGAAAATTTCTTCTGGTCCAGCGATCAGGCCATCGTCGAGGCAGAGAGGCGCGGGTGTAAATTCTGTTAAAGGCGGTAAATAAATTAAGTATTTCTTCACCGGTTATACAAACCCTAAAGGCCTGTCAGACGTTCGTATAAAGTTGAAATAAAGCTATTGTCTTTGAAATTTTTTAAACTCTTTTTGCGCGCGTTCAATGGCGGACAGGCGCGAAACGACATTGACTTTAAATCCCACTTCCTTTTCAAGCGGCGAGAGTAGCAGGGCAAGCAAAGGATCCTTTACCTGTATCTCTTTCGGCAATATAAAGCTTGCCAAAGATTCTATTACTTTCTCTGGAATGAACTCCCACATCTTTTCAAGAGACGGAAGTGGGGAAAGCATGTCCACGCCCAAAATCATGCCGCTGTGTTTCTCCGCAATCATAAATAAAAAGGGGAAGTAAGGGCGGTCAAATTTTCCATCCCTTATTCCTTGTTTCATCATTTCCATATCCACCTCAACAATGGAGTTTTGCTTCTCCATATTTTTGAGATGATGGAGCGCATCCATATTCATTCGCAAACGAAGGGGAGGATCTTGGGGAAATTTAATTTTTTGGAATTGGTCGAGCCATTTGCCGTTTTTATATACCCGCACCAAATATTCTTTAGAATCAGGTGCTTCGAGCATATCGGGGTTCTTCTTAAAACGGG
Source organism: Anaerolineales bacterium (assembly GCA_035286565.1). Classification (GTDB taxonomy): domain Bacteria; phylum Chloroflexota; class Anaerolineae; order Anaerolineales; family Villigracilaceae; genus Villigracilis. The sequence goes on along the minus strand of DATEDD010000196.1, from coordinate 3,915 downwards.
GGGCAACATCCATCAATTGTTCAAGCGCATGGATCAGTAATTGCGCCTCATTATTTTCAAGATACCATGGTATACACGCAGGGCGGTAACTACGGAATAGGGGCCATGCTTTTTTCCCGCGAAACTTCAAATTGAGTTGCCTGATAATCTTTCGGTCTTCAGGCGAGACCATATCCACATCTTCAAAAGATGCTTGAAGTTGCGGCGTTAGTAAAAGCATATCAGGCGTAAGTTTGTATCCTACGCGCTGGATATTTAAATAACCTTCAAAGCCCTTTTTGCCTGTATAGACTGAAACAGCAAAATGTTCGCCTAAATTCCCCATTACGCTAACAAAACCGAACTCGGCTGCTTCAGGAGGCTGTACACCAAAAGCATTATGTTCGTACATATATTCCCACGGCGCAAGTTCGCTGAATTGATCCATCAATTCATATAGTCTTTTCCATTGTTCAAGGGTTGGCGCGTTTTTTTTAGCAGGCATTTTTAATTTCCTTTTTGGGCATTATGCTTCTAACTTTTTACTTACAACTCCCGGCTTCCCACTTCTTCCAACAATTCCTTCACCCTCGGAAAATCATTGTAATGCCCCCGGTAACTTTCAGGTAACATGACCGCAATGCGACACATGATTTCATCAGTATATTGCTGCAAAGTCTCTTCGCGATTCCCTTTTGGAAAAGGAGGCAGCATAAAAGATTTTCCCGCGGTGATTTTTATATACGTTCGACGAAATCGTTTGAGGTTGCCGTGAAAAATCCGATCTTCCGAGCCGGAGATCGCAACAGGCAGGATCTGCCAGCCCATTTTAGAGGCGAGATAAGCCACGCCAGGTTTCCCTTGCGCCATTTTTTCGTCACGTGCGCGTGTCCCTTCGGGTGCAATAATCAATGTTTGTCCCTGCTCCATACGTTTCATCATCGCACGCATGGATTTAAGGTCAGGGTTGAAGCGGTCAATAAAAATAAAGTTGAGATATTTGCCGAGCCATTTCAGAACTGGGTTCTCCTCCCACTTTTCTGCAACGGGAATAAAGAGGTTCCAGCGATCCAGGGCGTAATACGCCATCGGCGCATCCAAAATACCAAGGTGGTTGACAGCGATCACAAAGCCGCCTTTTTCCGGCAGGTTTTCGTAACCGGAAACTTCTATTTTTGTGATAAGTTTCAAAACAGTATGAATGAGCCAGCGCAGGAATTTTTTCATGGTTTACCGATTGTTGCATAAATTACTAAACTTGCCGGAAGAAATTACGAATAAAAATCATAATTCTGGTTTAGTAATTATGCGGCACTCTGTAATTTTACACGGTTTTAGGAGGATGGGTCTCGTTTGCATTCAACATAAAAGCCCCATTTCCATAGGGCTTTGAAATCCATGCGATCTTCCTCAGAAGCGGCTTACCTGCTATATTCGTTAAACATTTTCAGGAAGATATCGTAATCGGCCGGGGTCATGTTCACGATTTTGAAACCGACGTTATACATACCGGGAGCCAATAGATCGCTCTGGCACCACGTAGCACGCCCGACAAAGATCAAATAGGTTTTGCTTGCGATCTCGCCAGTATGGTCAATCCGAAGCCGAATATCCTTATTTAGCGGTACTGGATAATTGCTGTCCAATTTAAAACCACCCGAGCTTATATCTGAGATATGACCAACCAGCTTGTCAGTGCTGTCGTCAACGACGCGCATGTAATAAGAGAAGTTTTTTCGCGCCAGGTTTCGGCGTTCTGCAGCCATAAAGACCTCCTTTAAATAATTACTGGTTGCATTAGTATATATCAATAGTCACCAAGAATCAAGCTTGTGCGTTAAAACTTAACAATAATGTATATTTAATTGACGCAATCTGAACTTTGCATGTATAATTTTCCAACCCATCTCTTTTTTGGGTAAGCAGTGGACTCATGGCTTTGCACGGAAATTTACGGGATTTTACAATCACCCAACTTCTCAACCTGATCATCCTAGCCAGCAAGACTGGTACTTTGGTTGTGGATGGAATCTCGGAACAGGCCTATATATCATTTCGCGAGGGGAAACTGGCTTATGCCCGAATTGGCAAGGAGGACGGAAGCCTGGCCGCCGTGCTTCATAAGGCAAATAAGATCAATGTCAATCAATACCGCGCGATTGCGGACCGTGCCGGCCAGATGACCGACAAGGAGCTGGGACTGCTTCTTGTTAACGCGGGATATGTGACACGGGAAGATATTCTGCTGAATTTGCAGGGATATTTCACTGAGATGGTGCGCAGGTTGTTTACGTGGGTGGAGGGGATATTCCGTTTTGAGAACGAGATGCTGCCCCCCGAAGACAAAATTAATATAAGGCTTGATCTTGAGAACATCATTATTGAAGGTTCGCGCCAGTTGCGCGAGCTTGACCAATTGCAGGATGAGATTCCCAGCCTGGATATGGCGCTTAAGTTTACCGAACGCCCGTTGACCCATGTTAATTTGAGCGTGGAAGAATGGAAGGTGGTCAAATTCGTGGACCCGAAGAATACGATGCGGCAGATCGCGGGTACGAATAAGTTGACCGAAATTGAGATCCGTAGAATTGTATACAGTCTTTTGCAGGCCGGTTTGGTTGAATTGGTACGTCCTGCCGGCGCGCCCGTTCAGCAGAATCCAAAGATGTTCCCGATGCAAGGCAAGGAAGAACGGAAATCAATGATCAATAAACTGATCGGTCGCATTCGCACAATTTAGCGCAAAAAGGTCGGAAGGATAAGCATTATGCAAACGGTTAAAATGGTAGTGACAGGTCCATTTAACGCTGGCAAAACACAATTTATTCGGTCTGTCAGCGAAATTGATGTTGTCGCTACGGAACGCAAGATTTCTTCAACTGAAGAACGCTCTACTAAACCTGCGACCACGGTGGCAATGGATTTCGGACGCATCACGGTGGATGGGGATCTGATTCTGTATCTGTTTGGCACGCCTGGCCAAAAGCGTTTCGATTTCATGTGGGAGATTCTTTCTGAGGGCATGTTGGGCTTTATTGTTATGGTGGATAGCACCCGTCCTGAAACTTTCCGCGAGGCGCGCTCGATCCTCGAAACCTTCCGGGCGTATGCTCCCACACCTTTTGTGGTTGCCGCAAACAAGCAGGATATCGAAGATGCATGGGAACTTGAAGATATGCGTCACGCCCTGCGCCTTGATAAAGACACAAAGCTATTGCCTTGTGTCGCCACAGACCGAGACATGGTCAAAACAGTATTACTTGAGTTGTTATATTGCATCTTAAAAGATATGGAATCCGCGAAATAGGGGCCGGGTTTATCCTTTGCTGGCATATCAGGGTCCCTGTGATGGGCATGTACGGGGATAAAGATGTCATTGTACATCCCTTGCAGTGGCAACCCATGCAAACAGGTGTGAGTGCACCCACCTGCAAAAGCGTCAATCAAAAAATAGCATTTGCTGATAGAATAGCGCATGAAATCGCACTTATGGCTTTTTCCAAAACAAGGTATGTAAGGATCCCGTCTTCAATGAAATATAACTTCCGCCTTTTTTGGCGCACTTTTTATCGTTCATTTTTCAACTCAAAAAACACCCCTGCCCGCCTCACCCGCAAACGCTTTCTCTTCCTCGCCCTCTTTTACATTGTTTGGCCTGTCGGCATGCTCATCCACTGGTTTTGCTTCTGGCTGGATGACATGCTCTTCCCCGAGTACAAAAACCATCCCATCGAAAAACCGTTGTTTATCCTCGGCAACCTGCGCAGCGGATCAACTTTTTTGCACCGCCTGCTCTCCCGCGATTCGGAAACTTTTACCAGCCTGACCACATGGGATATTTATCTCACGCCTTCGATCACACAAAAAAAGATTACTCAATTCGTATCGCGGCTCGATAAAAGATATTTTAACAAGACTTTGCATCGGTTACTTTAC
>DATEDD010000195.1:0-3938 GCA_035286565.1 Anaerolineales bacterium | reverse complement strand
ATGGTTCCCGTCATTAAGATTTCCAATCTTGATAAATATTTTGGCCGCTTGCATGTGTTGAAGGACATCAGCCTTGATGTTATGCCGCGCGAGGTTGTATGTCTGATCGGGCGCAGCGGCTCAGGGAAAAGCACTTTATTGCGTTGTATAAATTTTCTGGAAGAACCCTCGCATGGCAGTATTGAAGTGGATGGTATCAAAGTGGCAGGCGGCGAAAAAGGCAAACTGCATCGTCAGTTGGTGCATGATGTCCGTTTGAAAACAGGCATGGTCTTTCAGGAATTCAATCTATTCCCACACATGAGCGTGCTTGAGAACGTGATTGAAGGCCCTGTGATTGTCAAAGGTATGGACAGACAAAAAGCCATTGAACTAGCCGAGCAAAATCTTGATAACGTGGGCTTGTTATTTAAAAAAGACGAATATCCCAATCGTCTCTCCGGCGGACAGAAGCAACGCGTTGCCATTGCTCGCGCGTTGACCATGGAACCAAAGGTCATGCTTTTTGATGAACCCACATCCGCGCTCGACCCTGAGCTCATCGGCGAAGTATTGAACGTAATGAAAAAACTCGCTTATGAAGGTATGACCATGATCGTGGTCACTCACGAAATGGGGTTTGCGCGCGAGGTTGCTGACCGCGTCCTTGTGATGGCGGACGGCGAATTGATCGAAGACTCCAAGCCGGCCGATCTCTTTGGCAGCCCCAAAGATCCGCGTACCAAAACATTGATAGAGCGCTACCGCAGCGGGGAACAATAAATGACCGCAGCGATTACACGCGAAGTCAGTTCTCGATTCAATGAATGCGAGATCACAAATATTGACCGCGCGCCAATTGATGTGAATGCAGCACGTGCAGAACATCATCAATATGTCAAAGCGCTGACACGACTTGGATGTCAGGTGATCGAACTGCCCGAAGAACGGGACTTGCCCGACTCCGTCTTTGTAGAAGATACTGCTTTTATTCTGGATGAAGTTGCGGTCGTCACCCGACCCGGGGCTGATTCACGCAAACCGGAAACAGAATCAATCGTGCGGGCATTGTCTCTCCACCGCTCCCTCGTGCATGTCACTGAACCTGCGACTGTGGACGGCGGCGATGTGCTCGTGCTTGGCAGGAATATCTATATTGGCATTTCCACCCGCAGTAATGACGCAGCCATTCATCAAATACAGGAATTGCTCGATAAGTATGGCTATAAAGTGACAGGCGTGGAAATGCACGACTGTCTACATCTAAAGACGGCTGTTACAAAAGTGGATGAAAAGACACTGCTCATCAATCCAAAATGGGTGGACTCCGTCCACTTCAAAGATTTTGATTGGATTGAAGTGGACCCATCCGAGCCTTTCGCCGCAAATTGCCTTCCCATTGGAGGGGCGATCATTTACCCCACTGTATTTCCAAAGACCCAGAAAAGACTCGAACAATTAGGCTTCAAGATCGTCACAGTTGACGTAGCTGAATTGGCCAAGGCCGAAGGGGCGGTCACTTGTTGCAGTCTGATCATTTCACAGTAAACAGGAACAGGCTTGGGTGAAGCGCGAAGCGTTCATCCAGAAAACAAAAAATCCCCGAATGAATGGGGATTTTAATTCCAGTGCGCTGGAGAGGACTTGAACCTCCACGCCTTACGGCACACGCACCTCAAGCGTGCCTGTCTGCCAATTCCAGCACCAGCGCAAGAACAGGGCGTATTATAATCGGCTTGCTTTGCTTGTCAAGCACACAGGAGATATTATGGTCCGAATCGTTGTTGATGCGATGGGAAGTGATAACTTTCCCACGCCCGATGTGGAAGGCGCAGTCATGGCGGCGCGTGAATATGAGATCGAAATAATATTGGTTGGTGATGAGGCGATCATCAAGCCTGTGCTGGATGCGCAAAATGTGGGGAGCCTGCCCATTCGAATTGTCAACGCGCCTGAGATGTTGACCATGGAAGATAAAGGCGAAAACCTTGTCTTAAAAGCGCGCAGTAAAAGCGCGAAAAATTCGATGGCAGTCGGTATTGACCTCGTGAAAAACGGCGAAGCGGATGCCTTCGTTAGCGCAGGCAATACCGGCGCAGGTATGGTTACCGCATTATTTAGATTGGGACGCATACGCGGCGTGGACCGCCCAGCTCTGGCGCCGATCTTTCCCACAGCCACAGGCACATGTGTTGTGCTGGATATAGGCGCGAACCCAGATTGCAAACCTGAAAACCTTTTGCAATTTGGAATTTTGGGAAGTATTTACGCCGAAAAAGTACGCGGTGTGAAAAATCCAAAAGTGGGATTAATCTCCAATGGTGAAGAAGAAGGCAAAGGTAATGAACTGGTAAAGGCCGCAACGCCATTGTTCAAAGCCTCCACGTTAAATTATTACGGCAACGTGGAAGGCAAGGAAGTCATTGGCGGCAAAGTGGATGTGGCAGTCACAGATGGCTTCACGGGTAATGTCATGTTGAAATCATCGGAAGCAGTTGGCAAGTTGATCACAGACAAGCTGCGTGAAATTATCAAGAATGGCGGCTTGCTTACTAAAATCGGGGGGCTACTGGTCAAGCCTGCACTCGGTGAGATCAAGAAATTACTTAACCCAAGCGAGCAAGGCGCGGCGCCCATGCTTGGAATAAACGGACTAGTATTTATCGGTCACGGCCGCTCGGATGCCTTTGCCATCAAAAACGCAGTCCGCGTGGCGAAACATGCAGTGGATGTAAACGTATTGGACGCAATGAAATCAGCAATTGAAGAGAGTTTAAAGGATTGATATGAAAACCATAAAAAACGAAAAACTTATTAAACGGAACAGTATCATCGGTCAATGGACAAGCCTGGGCGCGCTGGTCATACTAGGCACGGGCATGTATATCTCATTCACCAAGCCGGACCTATTCACTTATTCCATCATTTGCCTTTTGGTCGGTTTTATTATGACGCAGATTGGCATGTATATGGGCAACCGCTGGGGACGCTCCCCTCGCCCGGACGAGAAAATTGACAGTGGATTAAAAGGACTACACAGTGAATTTACCCTCTACCATTATTCAACTCCAGTATCTCACTTGCTGGTAGGACCTTCGGGCATTTGGGCGCTGCTGCTCTACCACCAGCGTGGCAAGATCGCATTTGAAAAGAATCGCTGGAAGATGAGCGGCGGCGGATTTTTGCAGGGCTACATGCGTATCTTCGGTCAGGAAGGCCTTGGACGGCCGGATATTGATGCAGAAAATGAAGTGCAAACGCTAAAGAGATTTATTGCGAAAAATATCGAAGGTTCAAACATCCCCGAGATCAAACCCATTTTGGTTTTTACCAACGAAAGCATTGATTTGGATGCCGGCGATTCGCCCATCCCGGCCATGAAGCTTAAACAACTTAAGGAGTTTTTACGCCAGGGTTCAAAGAACCGCTTGCTTTCAAGCGGAGAGATTGCAGAAATTACCGAATTATTCCCCAAAGAATAGGGCCCAGCAGCCATGTATTTTCAAAGGCAGAAACTTGAATAATAGACTAATTAGAAATAATTACACAAATTTTATTATCTTGCTTATCCTGACAACTGCTGCATTCCTGCGGGCAAATTGGTACGGAGATTTGCGACTTTCAATTGGGAACGCTGAAACAGGTGGTTATATCGATGCATCAAGAGCGCCGATCCTATCGTGGAAAATATTTGCGGGTCAACGTCTCTTTACTACCAACATTATCTTCAAAATGGCAAACGACCCGCAAAACTGCATTATAACGGCGTACAGCGAACCAGCCCGTGGTTTGGAGGATTTTCGGGCCAACCAACCCTGCTTCGACAATATCGCCTTGCTTCAAAATTTCCTTGCCATTTTTGGGTGGAGTTTTCTGGCTTGGACAACTTCAAAATGGACGCAAAATCCGTTCACAAAAATTATTGCTGCATCTGTCGTAGTGGCTTTCGGTTTTACGCC
>DATEDD010000194.1:0-4079 GCA_035286565.1 Anaerolineales bacterium | reverse complement strand
CCAACCCAGCCAGTGTCAATACCTGGCGTGCCGCAAAGATGGCAGAGCGGTACAAACCCAGGTCCACCAGGTAGTTCGTCAGACGGTAACTGCCTTCTGCGTTTTGAGTTGTCTCCAGTTCTATGCGCAGGTTCTCAAACTCAAGCCGCGCTTTTTCGTATAAACCCAAATCCCAATATTCCCTGCCTCGAATGATGCGTACATCCGAGGCGAGTGGACCCAGTCCATCCAGATCTACATCTGGGCTGAGGTTGAACGTCAAGCGCATCCAGGTATCTGCATCGCTGCGCTCGGCGGGCATGTCTGACGTGAAGTTAGGCGATGCCGCTGAGGCGAACGGCTCACGTTCAAGCAGCAAATCCCTGGCGCGTTCGCTGTAATAGCCGCCTGGATCGCGGTTTTGTCCTTCGCGCCATGAGTTCAGGGCGTCATTTTCGTTCCCTAGTTTTTGTTGCGTTTTTCCGATCCATAAAAATGCGCGTGCTTTGTCTTCCAATGCGATGGATATACCAAGACTGCGAGTGAAGGAATCAAGCGCGGAAGCAAACTCCCCCTGACGATAATCAATGACGCCCATCAGGAAGACTGCGTTGGAAGCCTGGGCTGTGCCGGGATATTCGTTCGCCACGCGCGCCCACGTCTCCACCGCTTTGTCATACTGACCGCTGCGTTCATAAATGCGCGCTGCGCTCATTAAATAATCTGAGGACAGTGTTGAGTTTGGAACGATTGATATAAATTCCAAAAGGGTTTCTGCGGCTTTGGTATAGTCTCCTTTTTGAGACCATTCAATGAAGGCTTTTTCTCCCCATGCGTCTCCCCATTTCGGATGTGTTGAATAATTTGCGATGTATGTTTCGTAATCCAGCAATGCTTCATCATAAAAACCAAAGTCGCGCCTGGAAAGGGCGCGGTAATAATAGACAGTGCCGTCATTATCAGCGGGATTGGAGGCAATGTATCTGTCAAAGGCGGCGATGGCCACTGCATATTCCCCAGCGAAATAATCCACCAAGCCGCGGTCCAATTCACTGACCGTGCCGCCTGCGTCTAAAAGCGCCACAAGGCTGAGATAGGAATGATAGGATAGAGGATAATTTTCCACCGCGAAACGGAACTTCTCCAACGCCGCCTCATTCTGACCGAGGGTCTGGTACACCAACCCGGACTCATACATCGCCTGAGCCTTGACATAATCATTCGGCGCGCGGGCTGTGATGCCGTCATACATCGCCAATGCAGTGTCATAATTCCCCATCTGCGTCTGCGAGGCTGCAACTTTCAGGTCGAGGTTAATGTCATCGCCCAGCGCGGGAGCCTGGATGGCGGCGGTGTACGCGGGCAACGCCTCCACGTAATTTTTTGCGCTGAAGAGAGCATCGCCGCGCAATTCATGTATATAGGCGTCCAAATACCCGGGGCGCAATGTCAGGTAGGTTTGCCATGAATCTGCGGCGGATTGATAATTTTCCAGGCGGTAATACACAAATCCCTGTAGATAATAGGCCTGCCCAAAATGCGGTGATTGTGAAAATTCTGTGATGATGGTTTGCAATGCCGTGAGCGTTTCGTTGTAGCGTTCCTGCGCAAAATAGATACGCGCTTCGCCCCATTTGGCAGCGGCGCGGATCAATGGGTCGGGCGAGTCTTGCAGCGCGATGGAGTAATGCAAAAGCGCGGTGTCATAATCTCCGTTAAAGAAAGCGATATCACCCACGCCAACGCGGGCGATGGGAAGCGGGGTTGGCGTAATGGTTGGGGTGAGCGTTGCTGCGAGGGTGGGGGAAATGCTGGGAGTCACTGTCCAACCGGGGGGGATGATAGAGATGTCCGGGAGGAAGGAACAGGCTGTGATCGCAGCGGCAAGCCAAAGTCCGAGAAAGAGGCGCTGTCCTGAGCGTGCCGAAGGGCGAATGTATTTCATCCTGTTTTTATACTGGTAAAAGGCGGGGACGTCAAGCAAGGTTGTATTCGGGCCGCGTGTGATATATAATCCGCAAGCCATGTTAAATTTTTCCGTAACAATAAACGAATCTGAACTGCGCCTCGCGATTGTCGAGTGCGGGCGCATTGCGTACGAGCGTCATTTGATGACTTCCAACGATGGCAACATTTCTGTGCGGATGGATAACGGTCTTGTTCTCATCACGCCTTCCGGTATTTCAAAAGGACGTTTGCAAACAGATGATATGCTTGTTGTTGATTCGGACGGCAATGTGATTTCCTCAAGACCAGACCGCAAACCGTCCTCGGAAACGCCCATGCACATTGAAGTGTACAAGCATCGCGAAGATGTCCGCGCGGTTGTTCATGCTCATCCCATTTATGCAACCACCCTGACAGTTGCTGGCCTTGAATTTCCTGTGGATATGCTCCCCGAGGTTTTGCTCACGCTGGGCGATGTTCCCATTACTGAGTATGCCACGCCATCCTCGCATGAAGATGCCGATGCGATTCGCCCGTTTTTGAAAACACATAACGCCATGCTTCTTCGTCAACATGGCAGCCTCACGTATGGAAAAAATCTCGATGAAGCCTTGATCCATTTGGAACGCCTCGAGCACGTCTCTGAAATTTACTGGCGCGCAAAAATGTTGGGCAATGTTAAGCGAGTTCCGCCTGAAGCACAAGCGAAACTCATTGAATTGCGGGAAAAATATTTCAAAGGATAAATCATGCGGACTGTCTTTTGGGAAAACAATGAACTAAAAATGATAGACCAGCGCATCCTGCCCGCGCGTTTTGAAGTCCGATCCTATCGTGGACATAAAGAAGTGGCGCACGCGATTACGGATATGGTGGTACGCGGCGCGCCCGCCATAGGAGCCGCCGCCGCATTCGGACTTGCCCTTGCAGGATATGAATCCGCTTCCTCCTCGACCTCAGGCCTGCTCGCAGACCTTCAAACAGCCGCCGCTGTTTTGAAATCTTCCCGCCCAACAGCGGTGAATCTCGCGTGGGCAGTGGATCGAATCTTATTGTCCCTCTCCCAAAGGAAGAGGGGTTGGGGTGAGGGGGATGTTGATGCAATGCGTCAAATGGTTTTGAACGAGGCCCAAAAACTTGCCGATGAAGATGTGGAAATCAACAAACGCATGGCAGAGCATGGCGCCGCACTGATCAATGATGGCGACACGATCATCCATCATTGCAACACGGGCGCGCTCGCCACAGTGGATTGGGGCACGGCTTTGGGTGTGATTCGCAGCGCGCATGAGCAAGGGAAAAAGATTCACGTGCTGGTGGATGAGACTCGTCCGCGCTTGCAGGGGGCGCGATTGACCGCGTGGGAGCTGGAGCAATATGGAATTCCGTATGAGATCATCAGCGATAATATGTCAGGCTATTTCCTGAAAGCAGGCAAGGTGCAGAAATGCTTTGTCGGCTCAGACCGCACCGCCGCCAACGGTGACGTGGCAAATAAGATCGGCACCTACATGCTCGCGCTGGCGGCGTTTGATAACGGCGTTCCTTTCTATCCCGTAGTTCCTACTTCCACCATTGATCTGTCCCTTGCGCATGGAGATCTGATTCCAATAGAAGAGCGTAATCCAGAGGAAGTGCTCGGCTTGGAGTTTGAAGGCCAGCGCGTTGCTCCGCAAAACGCAAAAGCGCGGAATATTGCCTTTGATGTCACGCCGCATCGTCTGGTCACCGCAATTGTCACAGAGAATGGGGTGGTGTATCCTCCGTTTGATGTGAATTTGAAGAGCGTTGTCAAATAGTTGCATAAGGATAATTTTCAGGAAGTTCTGACCAGGTCTTTTTGGGATTTACAGGATCCACAAAAACCTGATATTTTCTCCCTCCTCCCAGTTGACTTTTGTAAATAATTTCTATATACTAAATCTAATTACAGGTATGCAATATTTTGTAAATTCAAGGGGGCTTGTGATGAAATTTCAATTTGAAAACATTTAATGGTTCGATGGTCATTAGAATACTATTACTAATGTACGTAGGAGGTGACAGGGAAATCTGTTGATCGCCAGTGCCTTTTGTTTTTTTGATTCTAATTTAACAAAGGAGCAACAAATGAAACGTACATTTATTTTGATCGGGGGATTGTTAATTCTTGT
>DATEDD010000193.1:0-7383 GCA_035286565.1 Anaerolineales bacterium | reverse complement strand
AACCAGCGAAGGTCCAGCGTGCCATGTTTTGTTCGCGGCGTTCGGGTTGCAAGTCCATGAGCGCGGCTTGCGAGAGGCTGACGAATGCGCCCGATGATGGATGGAATAAGATGAAAGATGAAAGCAGAAAGAGGAAGGAATAACTAATGCCTGTCAGGGCAAGCGAGAGGGTGAAGAAGATTCCACCGGCAAGAATCACAGCTCGGCGTTTCCACATGTCTCCGAGGGTGAAAAGAAAAGGTTCAATGAAATTGGCGAGAAACCCGGGCAGGGAAAGCGCAATTCCAATTTGAATGTAATTAAGATGCAGGTCATCACGGATCAACGGCCAGGCGGCTTCGCTGATGCCGTAGATCAATTCGTCGAGAAATTCTATGAGGAGATAAACAAAACTCATTTCAATAAACGCATACGAGCAACAATGACGGGCGGGAGTTCGCTGAATTTTCCGCCCCAGCCAAGCGGAAAGGTTTGCGGCGTTTCGGGTGGGAAGGCGCGTTCTTCAAAGCCATCGAGTACAAATCCATTTTGGAAGCCGAGGTTTAGATAGTATTGGAGCGGACGGTCGAAGTAGACTTGTGGCTTGGGTTGATTGCGCAGGGCGAGTCCGCGCTGTTGGGAAGGAGTCATATAGCGCGAGGTTTTAATGGCGTAGGTGATTCTCATTTCACCTTCGTAGTCCACTTCTTCAACAACATGGGCGGAGGATGCATTATTGAAGGCGGGGTGGGTAATGCTGAAAACGAAAACGCTGTTAGGTTTTAGTAGTTTTGGGAGTACCTGAAACAGGGTTTCGATATTTGCCATGTCAAACAAGGACATGTTGGAGAGGGCAGAGTCGAATTTGCGTTCGCCGAGGGAGAGGAGTGCGGATTCATCAGTTGCATCCATTGCGTAATACGTAATGCGTGATTCGTAATTAACCGTGCGTTTTTTGGCGAATTCAATCAGCTTGGATGAAAAGTCAAAGGCTGTCACCTGTGCGCCGAGTTCGGCGAGGCGGCGCGTGGTTAAGCCGTTGCCGCAAGCGATGTCAAGAATTCGAGAATCAGGTTTCGGGTCCAGAAGAGATACGAGAGCGGGCCAGCATAAGATGTTGAAGAAATCATTACCTTCGTCGCCCATGCGGGCATCCCAAACTTCCGCATTCACTTCCCATGCGTCGCGGGTTTCCTTGTTGAGGTCGTTAATATTTTCAGTCATGGAATCTCCTCGTAGATAATGCTAGATTTTAACCTTACTTTTACTGTTTGTCTCATAAATTTAAAATGTGAAAATATGGGCAAAAAACAATATTTATGATTGATTACCCTACCAGGTTTTTGTAGGGCAGCAATGAATCAAAACCTCCCCGAGACTTTCATCTCAGGGAGGTTTTTGTATTCAGCGCGAATTAGTTGACTACAACTACATTACTAGCCTGCGGACCCTTGGGGCCTGCCTCAACGGTGAATTCAACCTTCTGGCCTTCCTCGAGGTTTTTGAAACCATCACCCTGAATTGCGGAGAAATGCACGAAAACATCCGCGCCGCCATCGCGAGCAAGAAAGCCATAGCCCTTGCTTCCGTTGAACCACTTGACTGTACCTGAAATACGTTCTGACATTGTTTGCCTCCTATGGCAAATAAAAAATTTGGAGGACCCGGTTTTTCGCCAGAACAGATAAAACAAAACGGCTCATGGATTTGAACCCATGAGCCGATGGTAGTACTTCCAAAGCGAACTTACTGGTATCCGTTAGAGCGCAACTTTATCATGTGCGCGCGGAAGAGTCAATGGAATTTACGATTAAATCTACGATCTCGCCAGGCTGAATTTATCCTTGCCGATGCGATAATTACCGTTATGCTTTAATACTTTATCTGCCAGCTCTTCGGGCACATCCACGTATGTGAATTTTTCTTCGATGCGGATCTTGCCAATGGAACTGCCAGGGATATCAGCATGGTGAGCAATCGTGCCAACAATATCATTCGGGCGAACTCCATTCTCCCTGCCTTTGTTCAACTTCAAGCGGATCATGCCAGCCTCATGTGAAACCCTCTTATTGCCCGCATCTCCTCGTTTCCCAAAATCGCGCCTGCCATCCCTGCCCTGAGATTTGCCGCGGCTAGAGTCACGATCTCCACGGTAGGATGAACGACTCTCGGAAACAACAACATCCGTCACGTTTGCAACTGGGCGCTGTTTCTCGTCTGCACGCGATAACTTCAGGGCGGCAGCGGCAATTTCCATTGGGTCAAGACCTTCTTCAACCAAACGCGCCACGAGTTCACGTTCGCGTTGATAACGTCCGCGGCCGAGCCAGACTTTCAATTTCTCCAATACTTCATTCTCACGATGCTGGTGAATATCCGCCGCGGTGGGCAACTTCCCAAGCGTGAGCGCCTGCTTGGTCATATGTTCGATCTCGCGCAAACGGCGTTTCTCGCGCGGCGCGAACAATGAAATGGCAATGCCTGTCTTGCCTGCGCGGCCGGTGCGCCCAATACGGTGGACATAGACTTCGGCATCATCAGGCAAATGATAATTGAAGACGTGGGAAATATTATCAATATCCAAACCGCGTGCGGCAACATCTGTGGCGACTAAAACTTTAATTTGACCTGCGCGGAATCTGCCAAGGATCTGCTCACGTGCATTTTGTTCAAGGTCACCGTTGATAGCTTCGGCGGGGAATCCACGCGCAGAAAGTTGACCTGCAAGCTGTCCCGTTTCAATACGCGTGCGGACGAAGATTAACGCGCTGGTAATCGGTTCGATCTCGAAGAGATTTGTCAGTGCCGATAGTTTGTCGCCTTCGTGGACGAGGTAGTAGCGTTGCTCGGTCAAGGAAACGGTGAGAGTCGCTTTTTTAATGGTGACAGATTGAGGGTCACGCATGAAGCGGTCTGCGAGGGAACGAATGCGCACGGGCAGAGTCGCGCTAAAGAGGGCGGTCTGCCGCGTGGCGGGAGTCGCAGAGAGAATTTCTTCTACAGGTTCGATGAATCCCATGTTGAGCATTTCATCTGCTTCATCCAACACAACTGACTTAACCATACTCAGATCCAAAACTTTGCGCGCCATCAAGTCAATGATGCGGCCGGGTGTGCCAACGACAATATCCACACCGCGCTTGAGCTGGTTGACTTGCGGACCGTAGGGTTGGCCGCCATACACAGCCAGCACGCGCACTTTAAGATGCTTGCCATAATCGTTTATGGCGGCGGCAACTTGAACTGCAAGTTCACGTGTAGGCGCGAGCACAAGCGCTTGCGGCAGTCGTTGATGTATGAAGTTATGAAGAATGGGGAGTGCGAAGGCGGCAGTTTTGCCTGTGCCGGTTTGAGCCTGACCAATTACATCCACGCCCGTAAGCATGAGGGGAATTAGATCGGCTTGAATAGCGGTTGGCGTTACATAGCCAAGTTCAAGAATGGCCTGCTCCAGTTCGGGGCGCAGGTTTAAAGAAGTAAATTCGGTTGTCATCAGATTTCCTTTTTCTAATCGTCATTGCGAGGAGGGTGTGCGAAGCGTCCCGACTAAGCAATCTCCACTCGAATGAGAGGATTGCTTCGGGCAGGGTCTCGATACGGCGGAAGTGCACCGCCTACTCGACCACCAGCCCTCGCAATGACATATATGCGGGATGTTCTGATAACTCCGTTTAACTTCCTTCTTGCCAACAAAGTTCACTTTTGCAAGTAAACTCGCCCAACAAAAAAGCCCGAGTAGTGTTCATCGGGCTTACAGTTCAGAGTGATCAAAACAATTTCCCAAAAATTGCTCTCCATTCTGAGCGTAGCCGAAGAAGAGAGTGACGAAAGTTTACCACAGAATTTGGATTAAATTGTCATTAAAACGATTGCGGTCAACGCTGAACCGATGCCGATCCACTGGTTGCGCGAGAGGCGTTCTTTGAGAAAGATCCATGCGAGCATGACGGTTGCGCCTGGAAAGAGGGAGCTTAATACAGCGGCAACATCCAAACGACCCGATTGACTCGCAAGAATGAAGAAGACGTTTCCAGAAATGTCGAGAGTGCCGTTCAAGGCGATGATCGGCCACGCGGAAGGGTCTGCCACCTTCCAGGTGGAACGAGTGGTGAGCATGTAAACAGTGATCAAGATCAAGCCGCCACTACGGGATGCGATCATCGGCCAGATGGTTGACCCCGTGTTTGTGGCTTCGTGCATGAAGACAAAGTATGAGCCGAATCCAATGCCTGCAAGCAGAGGCAGTTTCAAGTCAGAGAGATGCGAGACGCGAAGCGTGTCTGTGATGCCGCCTTCACCTTGTGAGATCATCCACACGGCAAAGAGGGCAAAGCCAAATCCGATGAAGGTCATCCATTCGGGCAGACCTTCGCGAAAGATGCCAACGACAACAGGAAGCGCCGCCGCAAGCAATGCAGAGACGGGCGCGGCAATGCTCATTAAGCCGAGTGTCATGGAATGATACAGGAGGATCAAACCCATTGTGCCAAGCGCACCCGCCAGCATGGCGAAAAGCCATGCCCTGCGATTGGGGATGGGTTCGCCAAAAGCCATAATGACAAAAAACAAAATGAAGATGCCGATGACCTCGCCATAAAAAACCGTGCGATAGGCGCCCGTTTTGCGAGAGGCGAGTCCGCCCGTGAAATCGCCAGCGCCCCATCCGAGCGCAGCGCCGAGACCGAAAAGAATGGATAACAATGAATACCTTCCTTGCGAATTGGATTCTAGGCGATGGACCACAGGCCACAAAGTAATGGTCTATTGTCTATCGTCATGCTATTACGCTTTTGCTCTTTCCAATACCTTCCTCGCATTCTTCAACAATGGCATATCGATCATCTTCCCATCCAACGAGTACGCGCCCTTGCCCTCTTTTTGACTCGCTTCAAATGTTTCGACAATTCGTTTTGCATACGCAATCGCTTCATCGTTTGGTGTGAACGCAGTTTGTACCGGTTCCACCTGCGCGGGATGAATGATCTGCTTGCCGCTGAATCCAAGCCGCGCGCCGAATTCGGATTCGATGCGCAAGGCTTCGATATCCTTGTAATCAATCGTGACAATGTCAATTGCCTGCAAATCATTTGCAGCGCAAGCGACAACCACCGCCTGCCGCGCATATAGCAATTCAATCGCTTCTTTCGTTCGTGTCGCTCCAATGGATGCGGCGAAGTCTTCACCGCCGAAGATGATCGCGTCCAAACGCGGATGGGAGGCGATCTCTTTGAGATTCAAAATCCCTTTGGCGGTCTCAGCGCCGATCAAAATACGAATGGAATTGAGTGCCCATCCATATTTCAACTCTGCGGTTTCGATGATCTGGCTTGCCCATTCCACATGCTTAAAGGATTCGACTTTTGGAATGACGATCCCATCAGGATGATACGGAAGCACCGCATCAATATCATCCTTTTCCCATCCCGAATCCACAGAGTTAATGCGCGCAAGTTTTTCGCTCACCCCAAAATCCAATTCCTGCAAGGCCTTAGCAATCGTGGCGCGTGCTTCGGCTTTTCTGCTGACCGCTGTGCCGTCTTCCATATCCATGCAAATGGAATCAACGCCCAATGTGACGGACTTCGTGATCATCTTCCAGTTATCGCTTGGCATGTAGAGGAGAGCGCGTCGGGAGGGCATGGGCCAAGTTTCCTTGCTGTATTTTATCGCCATTTCCCGTATTTAAAGAGACGACCCACCTTTCGGTGGGTACTGGCTCGGAGATGTCAGGCGTTACTTTTTCTTCTTGCGTTGGAACTGTGTAATTTCCATCAAAATGGAGTGCAAGTCTGGCTCCTGGCTGTCGGTTACTTTATCCGCGATATGCCTGTGGTGAGGGAATGTTTTTATTTCCTTATGATGAGGCGCATTGTCGTAACGAAAGATCAGCGACTGTTTTGCATCCATGTACTGGTAGCGATACTTCACTTTGATAGTTTGTTCTGTATCCACAACTTCTGCAAACTCGAGCGAATGCCCATTTTCAAATATGATCTTGCCGCTGATGTATCCTTGAAAGTGATTGTAGACCTTCTGTGTCAAGACTCGCGAGCGAATGAAGGGAAAATCCCGCAGTATTTTTTCAATCTGCGGAAAATAATCCTCGATCATCCTTCCAGTCCCTGCAAACGCGCTTCATTTTTCTCCAGCATTTCGCACATGCCAGCCCAAAGGATGAAATCCTCGCTGTCGTCCATTTGTCCCTGGTTGAATTTCTTGTGGAATATCGTGCTGGACATCCTGTATTTTTCTTCGAAGGTTTTCAATTCCAGCCGAAGGTTAAGAATGGCGCGCCGAAGTTCGGCAATCTGATAGGCGATGAAACTCTGGGCAAACGCCTCTTCATCGCGCGAATATTCCAGCACCTTTTTCAGGCGTTTGGCAGTCTTTGGGCGGACGTTTAAATTGAAATTAAGCATGGGATTCTCTTTCTTCTCTGGTTCGAGAATGGAGTATAGCATGAAACTCGTTGGTGTTTCTTTCTTGTCGTATTTTATCGCCTGGCATATAGAGGAGGGCGCGTCGGGAGTGCATATATGCTCCAGTTATAAGTTGAAAGTTTAACTCTTCTTTCGCCGATAATAACATAGTCGTCATTCTTTGAGTTTTCCAGTAAAATCAACCCATCCCATAAAGGAGGTTCGCTGATGAGACCAGTTTATGCAATTTCAGGCGGGGTATCAAAGTTCGCAAAAGCAAGACCAGACAAGACCTTCCAGGCGGTTATCAAGGAGGCGTATGACTACGCCATTGATGATATTGGATTGGATTTCCCGACGTTTACGCGCATCGTAGACGGATCGGTTGCCTCATACTTCTCGGATCATTTTAGCCGACAACTGATGGCGGGCATCATGGCCCAGGATTACCTCGGCCTGTGTCCCAAGCCAAGTCATCGAGTCGAGGGTGGCGGCGCGACGGGTGGGATATGTTTCCAGGAAGCGTGGAAGTCTGTCGCTTCGGGTCACATGGATGTGTGCGTGGCATACGGCTTCGAGACCATGTCCCACGTGGAAACGTGGAAAGGAAATGAGTTCATCGCATTAGCCTCCGATGTGTCGTTTGACTATCCCGTCGGAGGTTTTTATTCGGGTTACTACGCCATGATGGTCACACGGCATATGAAGGAATTCGGTACCACGCCCGAACAACTGGCTCACGTCAGCGTGAAAAACTACAACAACGCTCTGCACAACCCGTACGCGCAGAAGAGCCAGCGCATCAGCATCAAGGACGTCCGCAACTCGCCGATGGTGGCATGGCCTCTGACGAGACTCGACATCTGCGTAATGTCCGATGGTGCGGCGGCGACCATCCTGTGTTCCGAGGAAGGCTTGAAGAAACTCGAAGCCGCTGGTGCGAAAGTCGCGCGACCCTTGGTAAAAGTCACAGGCATTGGGCGTG
>DATEDD010000192.1:0-12223 GCA_035286565.1 Anaerolineales bacterium | reverse complement strand
TCGGCCACAAGGTCTATCAACGATTTGCCATTGTTGGAAATGCGCGGACAGGCTCAAATTATCTTCTTGATGGCCTAAAAAGATCCAATTCCATCAGAATGTATCACGAGATATTCGCTGATCACAATCGTAAGATCGGAGAAAATTTCGAGAAGACTTTTTCCGCGTTGTATCAAAATGAAAGCAGAACCACGAAGATCGTTGGTTTTAAGCTCTTTTACAATCATTTAACTGAAGAGGAATGGAAAAAATTCCTGTCATATAAGGATTTCAAAATAATACATCTTACAAGATTAAATCGTTTGAGAACCCTTGTCTCTTTAGAGATAGCTTTTCAGACGGGCCAATGGGCCAAATCCGTCAATGCCAGTGGTAAACAACTGACCGAAAAACGCGTTTTCCTTGACGCTTCAAGGTTAGTTCGTAGGCTTGAACAAATTGAGGAAAACGAAGTTCTCACAAGGAGCCGTTTTAGTGAAAGAAAGATACTCGAAGTGGTGTATGAGGAATTAATCAAAAATCCGGTAGAAACATTTCAATCGATTGGCAAATACTTGGGCGTGAATGATATAGATCCCAGCAGGATTAGATTAACAAAACAAAACCCGGAGAGTTTGAGGCAACTGATAATAAATTATGATGAGGTGCATCTGCTGT
The DNA here is from genome assembly GCA_035286565.1 of Anaerolineales bacterium. Classification (GTDB taxonomy): domain Bacteria; phylum Chloroflexota; class Anaerolineae; order Anaerolineales; family Villigracilaceae; genus Villigracilis. The sequence continues at coordinate 11,566 of DATEDD010000192.1, read as the reverse complement.
TGAAGAGCACAAGATTTGCGGAATATCTTGATGGCTAGACAAGCAGTCTCTTTGTGCATAAGGATGTTCGTGAGGTGAAAGAAACATGGATATTAAAAAGAATGATTTTTTCTATGTGTTAATGGCTGTCGCAGTTTCTGCCATTGGAGTCGTGGCGGTTGGGAATCCAAATACAACGATTGGGTTGTATGGCCTGATTGGCTTGCTTGGCATTGCTTTGGTGATGACCATTATCATAAAGCCCAGTTTTGGTGCATACATTCTTATCCTTGCTATCTTTATAAATATATCCGATAACCTGACAAAACGTGGATATCCAGGCGTCATCAAGCCGCTCGTGCTGGTTGTAGCTCTGGCTATTATCGTGCATTATCTTTACGCAGAGCAACTGCCCGGTGGCGGTTCGAAAACGCGTCACTTTGAGATGTTTTTATTTCTATATCTTTTTGCGATATCAGCTTCCTTCCTGGTGGCTTCGAATAAAGACCGAGCGGCCGCCGAGATCTTCGATCTGGTCAAGGATATAGGTATTCTTTACTGTATCCTGTTCGCTCTGCGACAATTCGCATCCTGGAAATTGGCGGTTTGGGTCATCATCTTGAGTACGACTTTCTTGTGTTTATTAGGGGTGTATCAAATGATCACCGGAAACTATGATCAGACTTTCATGGGGCTGGCTTCAGTACAAATGGAAAAGGTTTTTGGTAGCTCGAGAACACCGCGCCTCAGCGGTCCAATCAACGCGCCCAATTTATGGGGACAGGTGCTGGTCGCTGTGATTCCACTGGTCGTTTACAGGATCTTTCATGAACGGCGCACATTGGTAAAGTTTTTGTGTGTGGCGATTTTTGGTCTCCTCTTGGCTTCAATATTTAACACCTACAGCCGGGGGGCCTATGTGGGACTCGCGGTAATCATCATGTTGATTATGCTTGAGAAACGTTTAAATGCATTCGTGGTGCTTGGCGGTTTAGGACTGGTTGGTGTCCTGATTGTTGTTCTGCCCTCCAATTACATTGAGCGTTTTCAAAGCCTGACCTTATTGTCGCCCACTTCCGAATTTGGCATTTATCAGGACAATTCTCTCCGTGGACGAGGCAGCGAGATTTTGACAGGGTTAAGAATGTTTTACGAGCATCCATTGTTGGGAGTGGGTGCCGGCAATTACCGTAATAATTATCAGCAATACACTCAATTAATTGGTCTCGAATTTCGGACTGAAGAGCGCGATCCTCACTCCCTGTATGTGCAATTGCTGGCAGAGACAGGAATTCTTGGGACGATTGCTTTTTTGGGTATCGCTATTTCTCTTTTGGGCGGGCTGGCTAAATCCATCAGAGCGATCGAGCATTTACCCTATGGACAATCCTGGTTGCCCTGGATCATTTCTCTCCGTTTGACAATCATTGCGTACCTAGTGACCAGCCTTTTCCTGCATGGAGCATATATCCGCTACTTTTGGATCCTGGTTGCTCTGGCTATCGCAGTTATCCGACTGACTGATGATCTTGTCAACCGCCACCGAAATTCTTCATCGCTTGAGTCTTACAATTGATTGACGATACCTACCCTCATAACGATAATCACAAGATTGCCAAAAAAACTGCATGGGGATTTGTTTGGAATTTCCTGACCTACTTTTTGGGAAAGATGGTTGTCTTACTCACCACCTCCATCCTTGCCCGTTTGTTGACTAAAAACGACTTCGGTCTTGTCGCGGTGGCTGTAGTAGCCATAAGTTATCTCTCGGTCTTGAAGGATTTGGGACTCGGAGTCGCATTAATACAGCGCAAGGGGGATGTGAATGAGGCGGCGAACACAGTATTTACAATAAATCTCATCATAGGTTTTGTGCTGACCGTTATCGCAATCCCACTGGCTCCACTCATTGCGATCTTTTTTATGGACCCCCAGCTTACTCCCGTTTTGCGCTGGATGGGGGTTTCATTTCTAATTAACGCCCTCGGCTCTGTTCATGTCAACCGACTTGTGCGCGAGCTGGATTATCGTCGTAAACTTATTCCTGATCTGGGAAGCGCATTGATTAAAGGAGCGATATCAATCGGGTTGGCTTATCTGGGTTATGGGGTTTGGTCGCTGGTTTTCGGACAAATTTCCGGTGCGATGGCCTCTGTGGTTCTGGTCTGGATCATTTTGCCCTGGCGGCCTCGCCTCACCCTGGACCGTAGAGTTGCAGGCGGGTTGATGAAGTTTGGTATTTCCGTGACGGGAATCGATATCATCAACGAAATTACGGACAACATTGACTATGTGATTGTTGGGCGAATATTTGGCCTGGTTCCGCTAAGTATTTATACACTGGCGTATCGATTGCCGGAAATGCTTTTGATCGGTAATTTGTGGGTCATGGGCGGAGTGGTTTTCCCGGCTTTTTCGACGATTCAAGATCGGCCCAATGAGTTGCGTCTGGGCTTTTTGGCCTCGGTCCGAATTGTCGAATTGATCGCCGTTCCGATATGTTTGGGGTTGTTAATAGCAGCTGATCCTATTGTCAGGGTAGTATTTGGTGACCAGTGGTTGGACGCCATACCAGTCTTACGGGTGCTCGCAGTCTATGCCTGGGTCTATTCGTTGGGATATCATGTTGGTGGTTTCTACAAAGCCATCGGTCGTCCAGATATATTGCTAAGACTTTCCATATTAACCCTGATTATTCTCGTTCCATCCCTTCTCATTGGAGCCAGGTTCGGATTAATAGGGGTCGCTCTCGGACACCTGATTGCCGTCTTAATTCGACGAATTATAAGCCTCATTCTTGCAACTCGTTTTGTAAACGTGTCCATGGCTGATATTTTTGGAGAACTAAAACCATCTTTCTTTGCCGCTTTGGTTATGGTGCCTGTGGCCTTGGCCGTTTTGTACCTAACCATATCCCTAAATCCATTCCTGCAATTGACTCTTATCATGTTGTCGGGCGTAATCAGTTACCTGGGTGTACTCTGGTGGATTGAAAAAGAAAACTTGTTGCGGTTTGCGCGCATGATTAAAGTATCGAGTTAGCATGCTCATCGCTAAAATGGAAAAAACCAACATATCCCACCACCGCTTCATTTTCGTCTGCGGTCTTCATCGTAGTGGAACATCGGTATTGTTTCGTTCCTTGCGTGATCATCCGGAAGTCAGTGGATTTCAAGATACAGCGTCCCCTGAAAATGAAGGCATGCATCTGCAGACTGTCTATCGGCCTTCGGGTTATTACGGCGGCGCGGCTGCATTTGGTTTTCATCCCGAGGCTCATCTTACCGAATCATCTTCGCTTGCATCCGATACTAACCGGCAGAAATTGTTTTCTGAGTGGAGCCAGTATTGGGATCTAAACAAAGTATATCTGCTTGAGAAATCGCCGCCCAATATTATCCGGACACGATTCCTCCAGGCAATGTTTCCCGACTCATACTTTGTTATTTTGTTGCGTCACCCTCTGGCAGTTTCCTATGCCACACAGAAATGGTATCGCAAATACAGGATCAACTGGAGAAACCTCCCTCGCATGATCGAGCATTGGCTGGTCTGCCATGAAATATTCCGGGCCGATCAAAAGCATCTAAACAATTCGATGGTGGTGAAATATGAGCAGTTTGTGGCCGAGCCGCATAGATGGATCAGCGACATATACGATTTTCTTGGTCTCAGTGATTTTCCCGTTAACCAGAAGATCTTATCTGACGTGAATCAGAAGTATTTTGGTAAATGGAACAGGAGCCTTTCAGGGATTTTCTCGGGGATACTGCCTCGATCCATTATCAAGCGGTATGAAGAACGTGTCAGGTGTTTTAGTTACAGTCTGGTCGACTTGGACTGGACCGGCCCTGTTGATGAATAAATCATGCAATCCAACCAACAACTAGCCCTTCACCCTGAAACGCGGACTTATAGCTATAGCCTGGACTGGCGCTTTTTACTCCCAATAGCGGGTGATGCCAAGCTACTTGTTCTTTCCGAGGGAAGTGCTGATTTTACGCAGGCCCTCGAACGAGTTGGCATTGCGGGGTTGGACTGGCATGAGGGCTTGTCTTCTATTTTAGATGCCAAACAAGATGAAGTCGGCGATTTACATGGGTTGGTCATTCCGTTTGGCTTGCCTGTGCACCGGGTAGGTATACACGAGGAAGATCATATTGAATTTTATCGCTCTGCTCGACGTTTGATTCATCGCGGGGGATATTTGCTGGTCGGGTTTGAAAATGTTTGGAAGTTTCGCTCTAAGGCACGATTTATGTATCATTTTTCCTCACCTCGCCGCATGAACTACCAGTTGCGCCAGTCCGGATATACCTCGGTTGAAATTTTTGGGGCAATTCCAAACCTGAGCATCCCAGAATATATCTTCCATTTACAGCCTCAAACTCTGGATTTTGCTCTCCGGCATCGCTTCAGACGCAAAGCGATTACTCGAAATATCCTGCGATGGCTATTAGGGAGAATAGGCTCATCAGGAGTCTCCGCTCTATTGCCATGTTATTTTGCTGTGGCAATGGCTTGAATTATTATGAAATCGTTTGTTGATGCCCTTTCGACTTTCGGCCTGTCGCTTCATGAACAGGACAGTAGACTGTTCGCTTCTGCTTTGCACTGGCTGATGCTTGGGAATGGCGATGCTGATTTTCACGATAACATTATCCTCTTCGGCTTCAGAGAGGGGAGGACTGATCCGGTCCTGGTTGCCAAGGTGCCGCGCTCAATTGAGAATGGCTGGATGTTGCAAGTGGAATACGACCGCCTGGTCGAGTTGTGGAATTGCCTTGGTGAAGGTGCTGTGCTTTATGTTCCCAGGCCTTATGCGATGACTATTTTACAAGATAGACCCACTCTGATGATTTCCTACGTATCGGGGGAGAGCCTGACGCGGCTATCCCGGAGATCCTTTTGGGGAAACGGGAAGCAGGTTTCGGCGTTGGCAATTGAGGCGGCGCGCTCGTTGCGCAATCTGAATAATCGTACCGCAACTCCAATCCAGCCCGGCGAAGTGCTCGATTCGGATTTCCAAAAACCCATAGATAAATTCAGGGAACTGTTTCAGGTGGGCAGCGAAGAAGATCAGGCTTTGTCTGGTCTGGTGAAGATAGTAAAGAATAGCAGAGCGGCGGCAAGCCATAAAGTTTTAATTCAGGGGGACTTCTGGCATGGAAATATGATCCGTGAAGGAGCCCGCGGCAGGCTGAAGTTCGTCGATTGGCAGTTTGCGCGCTGGTCGGTGGATGTCAGCATGGATGTGTATTTCTTTCTGCTGGCAGGCGCACTTTCTGCAAGCGGATATGGCCCGGTGGAGCAACGCGCAAAGGAAGCCTATGGGACGTTGACTCATTGGCGCGCGGATGTCATTCCTCGGTATCTATCAGCGTATGGAAAGCCTGATCGATATGTATTACTGCCCGCGAAATATGGCATGATGATGTGTTGTGTGGAGAAAGCCGTACGACCCGCTCTCGAATTTGGTTACAGTCATCCGGATGATTTAACCTGGCGATATCTTTTTGCGGAATTAGTAAATTGGCCGGATGAGGATTGAGCGTATGTTGTTGAAGAGTAAAGACTTGACGGAAACATCAAGTCCTTCGCGCAAATACAAAATCGCGTTCATCATTGACGGTTTGAACATGGGAGGAGCCGAGCGACTCATGGTGCCGCTTTTGAAGCACCTGAGCAGAATGGATTTTGATCCCTATGTTTGCGCGCTTCAATCCAAAGGTGGTAATCCGCTGGCTGACGAGATTCGCGCGCTGGGCATCCCGGTGGATTGCCTGCATGTGAAACATCTGCGTGATATAACGGCATTGCCGCGCCTCATGGATTATCTCAGGGGGATTCAAGCGGATCTTGTGCATACACAACTTGAATTTTCCAATATTTTGGGGAATATTTCCGCTACACTGTTGCATTTGCCGAGTGTCTGCACGATTCACATGATGCCTTCGCTTGATGTAGGTAATAAAGCGTGGCTTCATCAACGAGTAGAATGGCTGGCTCTCCGTTATTTCTGTGATCATGTGATTTCGGTTTCGGAAGAGGCGCGGCAATATCATCTTGCCGTAAGCGGAGCTTCTTCGGGTCAAGTATCCACTATTTACAATGGCGTTGATCTTTCGAACTTCCTAGATGTTGATCCTGCCCAGGCGCGAATTGCTATTCGCCAGGAATTTGCAATCCCATCCTATGCACATCTTCTAATAACAGTGGCCGTACTGCGCCCGCAAAAGGGGATCCAGTATATGATACGGGCTTTGCCCGCGATCTTGAATTCGAATCCTGATGCCTATTATCTGGTCGTTGGAGGTGGATCTCATCGAGATGCATTGATAGAAGAAGTCAACAAGGTGGGTGTGAAGGATCGCGTAATCTTTGCCGGAATGCGCAAGGATGTGCGGCGAATGCTGGCAGCCGGTGACGTGTTTGTCCTCCCAAGCTTGACGGAGGCTTTGCCGACGGTGTTGGCAGAAGCCATGGCGGCCAGATTACCCATTGTCGCAAGCAGGGTGGGAGGTATCCCGGAAATGGTAAGCGACGGACAGAGTGGCTATTTGGTTGCACCTGAAGATGTAGACGGACTCGCCAATGCCTGTATCGATTTGATGGCTGATCCTGCGAAGCGCGCGGCGATGGGCTCTGCTGGCTGGCAGATTGCCGATCAGAAGTTCAATGTTCAGCATCAAGTTGAGAAATTACGTGAGCTTTATTTAAGCCATATAAAAGCCCAGGAAAAATAAAATGCGTCTGGCGTTAGTAGAACCTAATGGAAGTGGCGGGCTGATCCATTACACTTACCAGCTATGCGCCGCGCTTGCTGATGAAGGTGTGGATGTTACACTGATCACCGGCAAAGAGTATGAGCTCGCGCGTCTACCTCATAATTTCCGCGTGAACAATATGCTTGATTTGTGGACGTTGTTCAATCCGCAAATCGCGGAGAATATAGAGGCAAGCGGATGGCAACGCAGGTGGAACAAAATCCGTTGGACGGTCAGACGCGGGCAGAGAGCGCTTCGCCTTGTGCTGGCCTGGATGCGCCTCACTCGCTACCTAACTGATCTCAAGCCGGATATTGTACAGTTTTCCAAGATCAATTTTCCATTTGAAGCGGTTTTTCTGGCGCATATGCGCCGGCGGGGATTGCTCTTGACCCAAATTTGCCATGAGTTTGAACTGCGTGAAAATCATGAAGGGCCTTTTTCGTCGCTAATCTTGCGCGCTTATTCAGACATCTATGCCAACTTTTCAACCATGTTTTTTCATGCTAACGAAAACCGCGACAAATTTTTATCCCTTTTCCCTTTTGTCCAAAAGGAAAAAACGCATATAATTCCGCATGGAAACTCAAACTGGTTGCTCAGGAATTTTCCTCAGACTTGTGATTTGGATTCGATTCGAAATCGATACGGCTTGAAAGAAGGGGAGTCAGTCGTTTTGTTTTTCGGTTTGCTGGCTCCAAGCAAGGGTATTGAAGATTTGATTGACGCCTTTGCCTTAGCGCGCCGATCTTGCAGTGCGAAACTTTTGATTGCCGGTTATCCAACGAAGTACATTAACATGGATGATTTGCAGGCCAGGATTGCCGAGCTGAATCTGGCAGACCACGTGATACTGGATATGCGTTATATTCCATTGGAAGAGCTGGGAGCGTTGATGGGATTGGCAACCGTGGCAGTATTTCCATATCGAAGCAGCACTCAGAGCGGGGCACTGCAAGTCGCGTATACGTTCGGTCGGCCGATTATCGCTACGGCAGTGGGTGGTTTGCCGGAGGCTGTTGAAGATGAAAAGAGTGGATTTTTGGTCCCCGCGCAATCTCCGCGCGATCTGGCAGATAAGATAATTACACTGGTTAATAACCCGGAGTTGTCAAAGCAAATGGGAGATTATGCACGCCATTTATCAGAGACGCGCTTTAGCTGGGGACCGGTCGCGCGGCAGATTATCGAAGTGTATAACCGGCTTTTGGAAAATTGATCAGAATAATCCGTAGCGATTGATTCTGCTGACCAGCGCGGCATACTGCGGAAGTGTGTGATTGTGGGAGATGAAAATGCGCCGGATCGCATACGGATTCCGCTTCACCTCACGCAGTGAGCTGGGTCCGTTTAATAAAGTGAATGCGGTTCCAATGCCTGCATCTGCAACAATCTTCTCAATCTTGTCGTTCATATCAGTTGGCATACCGTTGGGATATGCAAAACTTAACACCGGGTCCCCAAGTTCTTTCTCGATTCGAGATTTTGATCCTTCGACCTCTGTACGAACCTGTTCCAGCGGGATGCGGGTTAGGATTGGATGATGCATGGTGTGCGCGCCAAATTCAATCCCGCCTTTATGCATCTCTCGTACTTGATCCCAATTTACCATCAACTTTTGGAAGAAACCGGCAGGTACAGAAACGCCTAATTGCTCAGGCAGTCGCTTTACCCAGGTTTGTTTTTTATCTTCGGGCAGTGTTTTCATGTATTCGATCCAATTCTTGTTGATCTGGCTGAGTTCTGCCGAGTCTGACCATTGATATTCCCTGCCATCCGGGAAGGTCAAATAATCACGCTTTGTGTAATGAAAACAATAGGCGGCCAAATCCCAATAAAAAGGGGCATCAGTACCGATGTGTTCTGAAGTTAGGAAAATTACCGCGGGGAAGTTATGCTTGCGCAAGATGGGATATGCAGATGTGTAGTTATCGAGATAGCCATCATCGAAACTGATCAAGGCTGCGTATGGCGGGAGACTTTTTTGACCATCCAGCCACGCAACTACATCTCGCACAGATACCACATTGAACCACTTTGCCAAATAATCCATCTGATGATTGAAATTATCCGGCGTTGCACTGACGTTTGGTTTAAACGAATCGAAATCCTTGCGATAGGGGTCCTCAATGCGGTGGTAATTCACCACGGTCAGCGATTTAGCCCACAGTCCGCGCCCGACCCGAATCAATCCTGTTTCATAGGCGAGGTTGATCAATTTATTCTTTAGGGAAGGTCGGGAGTGCCTGCCAGGTTCTGCTTGACTGGAATACATTTATTTCTCCTGCCTGTTATGCCTGCTCAGGGCTTTTCTATAGGCATTCCAAGTGGCGCTTACTTGAGATTCGAGATTGAAGTTCTCGCGGATTCTTTGTTGCGCATTTTGTCCCAGCGTTTGGGCATAGTTACGATCCAGGATCAATTTTACAAGACCCTTGGCGAGCGCTGTCGGATCTTCGGGAGGCACAAGGAGGGCATGCTGCTCATGTGTAACCAGTTCAGGAATGCCTCCACACGATGACGCCAGAATCGGACACGCCAGTGCAGCAGCCTCAAGAAGAGCAACCGGCGTACCCTCATATCTGGACGGCAGAACAAAGACGTCGCTGGAGTTTAGAATTGACATTACATTTTGACGATCATAATACCCAACCAGGTGAACCCGATTTTCCAGACCGGCCTGTCGAATCTGTTCGGACAATTCTTCTTTGCATTCGCCTTCTCCGACGATCAGGCAAAACAGTTGAGAAACTCCTGATGCAATTTTCTGAATAGCAGTGATTAATATATCGTATCCTTTAACAGGCACCAGTCGCCCGACTGCCGTGCAAACGATTGATTGCGGCGGTAAATCAAATTTTCTCCTCAGCCATTCCCTGTCTCTAGGGATTGCGGATATATCCACATCTACCGCGTTGTAGATCAGTTCAATGGCATCGTCCGGCAGGCCAGACTTTATAAGGGATCGGCGATCTTTTTCAGAGACCGTAATGTATAGATCAAGGCTTTGGTTGGTTGATAACTCCAGCAGTGTATAGAGCTTGCCTCTGGTGGAGAATTCGCCATGTTCGCTGGCATACCAACTATTGATTGTGGAGACGAGGGAAGTTTTCGTAATGATCGCGGCGAGGTTGGCCCAGAATTTGGATTGAATATTCTGGCTATCGAGAATGTTGTAGCCTTCCTCCCGAATTAAACGAATCAAGCGAGGGAGAATGCGGGCATCTGCTTTATGGTCTGCCAACGCGTGAACAGGTAGACCAAGTTGAATGGCTTGTATTGTTATGGCTCCCGATTTCAAACCCGCCAGGGCAACGGATCCCGTTTTTGCACGTGCCATCAAGGAAAGGACGCGTGAACTGGATCCCCCATAATGATTGGAAAGATCTATGATGAGGACTTTGGGAGAAAAATCCATGAGTTTGAGGCATAACTGCTAAATGACCGGGGCAGTTATCAGCGTCGTTGGATGCGTTCCCACATATGGAATTTCTGGCCGCGCGCGAATCTAAAAAATCCCATAATGGCCGCTAAATTGCTGTTAGTCAGAAAGGTCGGCAGATAGAATAAACGAGACAGTTTATTTTGATTACCGCGATTTCCAGATTTTCCTCCAACCCAGGCGAGCCCATAAAACAAAAATTGCAGACCCAGAAGGATGAGGCTGTATGGCGTGCTGAGGATAAGCAGTCCTTTGGTTTGCGGGGGAAACAGGACTGCTATTATATTGAGCGCGGCTATACTAATCATGCCAAACGGTACAAGTGGACGAAGGAATTTGTGTGAAAGGACTTGCCAGACCAGTAAAGGGCGATTGAAAGGAAGGATTTGCTTAGCCATAGCAATGGCTTGATAGCGACCTGCGTTGATTCGTGTGCGGCGGGTGATCTCGTCTTCAGCGGTTAAAGAGACCCGTTCGATGGATTTTGCTTCAGGGACGTATACCAGGCGATACCCGCGGCGAACGATTTGCATGGCAATGTAAAAATCATCGTTGATCACATTGTTTGGCGGTGATGAATACAGGTCTTTTCGAATTGCCAGTATTTCCCCGGCGGCGCTTGTGCAACTCCCCAACAGGCTCTCCTGCTTTTTTATGAAGGATTCGAATTTCCAATATAGCCCTTCAGACGCGCCTAAACTGCCATCGCCCTGGTCGATCACTTTTGCGCCTGTTGTCGCGCCAATATTGGGATTTCCAAAGGGGCGAATCAACTTGCTGATTGTGTCAGTTTGATAGTAATTGTTCGCGTCAGAGAAAATTACGATATCGCCGCGAACATAAGGCAAGGCGCGGTTTATTGCCGCCATTTTGCCACGTCTTTCTGGTTGATGTAATAATTCGACCTCGGAGTCAATGTATCTTTTTACTATTTCGGGCGTCTTGTCTGACGATCCATCTGTGACAATGAGGATCTGAAAGAGATTTTTCGGATAGTCAATGGCGAGTGAGTTTCTAATTTTGTCTTCAATCACAACTTCTTCATTGTAGGCGGCGATAAGCAGGGTGACAAGAGGTTGGTAGGTTTGGTATGCTTCTGATTTGTGGACTAGTTTTGCAAGTAGAAAAATAAGAAGTGGATAGCCGAAATATGTATACAAAATACCACCCAGGGATATCCAAAATAAAATGGCTATAAGTTTGGATCCTTCAGACGCACCTTTCATAAAATGACCCTTTAATGGATACTGAGAGTTTCATTACAACCGGTGGTATACTGACAATATGGAATAAAATTGTAACATGAAACATCAATTCAAATGGAGATTTTGATATGGAGATGAGATTTTATCTCAGAATCATCAGGCGCGGCTGGTGG
>DATEDD010000191.1:0-4268 GCA_035286565.1 Anaerolineales bacterium | reverse complement strand
CCGGAAGAAATAAGACCTCCACAAATTAAGAATGGACCAGCTGCCTGTTATGTCAAACCTTCCACCTCCTCCACGCTCACCAGTAACATCACAGATACAAAGGTTGTGGAATTGCTTGCCATAGGAGCCACACCCGGCTGGTACAAAATCTTAAACCCATATTTCTACTCACCTTGTTGGGTTGCTGAAAATAATTTAGATATTGATAACAACATGGACCTTTCTACTTTCCCAACTGAGTAGCGGTTTTTATGAGGATCACTAAGCGAGCGGATGGAAGACTTTGGCTTTCAACTGCTCACTTTTTTATAAAGGATTTCTTCATTTGTATAAATCCTTATATATCTGAGGTGACAAACTGGGGAAGGGCATTCCATTATCCTTGCTAAAATCGGAGGTTTCATAATTCAAGTGCAAAATATGAAATATGCTAGCCATAAATATTGCATCCGCTTTATTCATTTTTAAGGAGATTCAATGCAATCCTACGTCCTTTCACTAAAAACCCTCTTCAAACAAAACACGAACCCCGCGCAGGCGGGACCAATGAAGAAATACATGCGTGATCAGTTCGATTATCTGGGAATAAAAACGCCGATAAGAGTGGCGCTGCAAAATGAATTTATCAAGGAAAATGGACTTCCCCCACTTGATGAACTCGATTCAATTTCACGCGATTTCTGGGGTTTGCCCCAGCGTGAATTTCAATACACAGCGACAAGTTTGATAGGGAGACTCGAAAACAAACTCGAACCCGAATTCATAACCACCCTTGAATATTTGCTCGTTACCAAATCCTGGTGGGATACGGTGGATACGATTGCGGGTAACGCAGTGGGCACTCATTTCAAACGTTTCCCCAAAGTACGCGAAAAATATCTCAAGAAATGGCGCAAGGCCGATAATTTCTGGCTGCGCCGCACGGCGCTGCTTTTTCAACTTGGCTACAAAAAAGACACCGACTTCGATCTGCTGTGCGAGATCATCCACGAAAATCTCGGCTCGGATGAATTCTTCATCAACAAAGCCATCGGCTGGGCATTACGTCAATACGCACATACAAATCCTATCGCCGTGAGGAAGTTTGTGAAGGCTACGAAAGAATTGCATCCACTAAGTCGGCGTGAGGCGTTGAAGAATATTGGGGAATGAAGGCGGCGGTGTTCAGGCGACTACCGCCGAACAGCTGTTATTCAATCGATTAACACAAAGTCGCGGAGTTGCAAAGAAAAAATATCTTAACATCTTGGCGTCTTTGCGTTAATGATTTATTCAGCCTTGTTCCGCATAAAATCCGCCACCTCAGCAAAACGGGACTTGAGATGTTCAACCACACTGGGAAGAAATCCACTTTCATCCAAGGCTTTATTCATACACCACAACCACTGGTCACGCTCGACCTCGCCAATGAAAAATGGCATGTGACGCTGGCGCAAGCGCGGATTTCCATATTTCTCGATATATAACGAAGGTCCGCCCGACCAGCCAGAGAGGAACATGAAAAGTTTCTCGCGCGATCGGTTCAAACTCTTCGCATGATAAGCACGGATGTCTTTGGCTTCAGGGGAAGAATCCATGATGTCATAAAATCGGTCAACGAGGGCGCGCAATTTTGTTTCACCGCCGATTAGATCATAGAGGGAATTCAGCTCATTCATGAGAAAAATTTTACCTTACCAAATCAGGAATGCGGATTGAAGTCTGTACTCTATTTCACATATCAGGCTTTATAATTGCCGTACCATCTACAGGAGAAACCCATGAGTAAAGAAAAAGAAGCAGTGATCTTAAGCGCAGCGCGCACAGCCGTTGGAAAATTTCAGGGCGGGCTGAGCAGTATCACCGCCGTAAAACTCGGCGCAGTGGCCGTCAAAGCCGCAGTGGAACGCGCTGGCATTGACCCAAAAGATATTGAAGAAGTATTGATGGGCAACGTTATTCAAGCAGGCAATGGACAGGCTCCCGCGCGCCAAGCCGCGATATTTGCGGGCCTGCCGGCCACTGTCAGCGCAACTGCTGTTAATAAAGTTTGCGGCTCAGGCTTGAAGGCGGGGATGATGGCGGCGCAAGCCATCCGCGCTGGAGATGCCGATTTATTTGTAGCAGGCGGAATGGAGTCGATGAGCCGCGCGCCCTATCTGGTCAACGGGCGTTCGGGCGAATTAAAGTTTGGAAATCAAACGCTCACCGATGCTTTATTGAACGATGGCTTGTGGGATCCTTTTGAAAATTGGGGCATGGGCAACGCCGCAGAATTTATCGCAGACGAATACGAGGTCACACGCGAGGCGATGGATGAATTCGCGCTTCGCTCGCATCTGAAAGCTGTGGAGGCTCAAGAAGCGGGACGGTTCAAGCTGGAAATTGTCCCCGTCCAAATCCCCGGACGAAAAGGTGAAGTAACCATTTTCGACAAAGACGAAGGTCCGCGTAAAGATACTTCACTGGAGTCACTTGCAAAACTTAAACCCGCATTCAAAGCCGACGGCAAAGTAACGCCCGGCAACGCGTCGTCCATGAACGATGGTGCGGCGGCGGTTGTGATTTCATCTCGCGCTTACGCAGAAAAAAATGACCTCAAACCCATTGCCCGTATCGTTGGTTATGCACAGGCAGCTCTCGAACCAAAATATCTATTCGCCGCGCCTGCGTATGCAATCCCCAAGTTATTAAAGAAAATTGACTGGAAACTCAGTGACGTTGATCTCTTTGAAGTCAACGAGGCATTTGCCGCGCAAGTTTTAGCGAATGGCTACGCCCTCGCCGATCAGGGCTGGGATTGGGACAAGGTTAATGTCAACGGCGGCGCGATTGCTCTCGGTCACCCACTCGGAGCAAGCGGAGCGCGCGTGTTGACAACGCTCATCTATGCCTTGAGAGATAGGGGCTTGAAACGAGGTGTAGCTTCATTATGTCTTGGAGGCGGTGAGGCGGTGGCGATGGCGGTGGAAATCGAGTAAAAATTTGGTGGTTTCGATACGCCCCGCGAAAACCAGCGGGGCTACTCAACCACCGAGGTATATAAAAGAATGGATATTAAAGAACGCAACGAAAAGCTCGAACTCTACAGGCGTGGATACGACCTCTTGAAAGCCGCTCTGGCTGAAGTCCCGCAGGAGGCGATGAAATTTAAGCCTGAGCCGACAGAGTGGAGCGTCCACGAGATCATCATCCACATCGCGGACTCTGAATCCAATGCGGCGTTACGCGCGCGCAAATTGATCGTCGAGCCTGGCGGCTCGTTGATGGGCTACGATCAGGCACAATGGGCAGATACTTTGCAATATCACGACCACAATCTTGAAGACGCATTGGAAGTAACAAGGCTGGCAAGAAAAACAACATATGAGTTACTCAAGAGGCAACCCGAGGAAGTGTTCACCCATTCCATTGTCCACCCTGAATATGAAGCGCCTTATACCTTTGATCAATGGGTCAATATTTACTCGGCACATATCCCCGGGCATATTGAGCAGATAAGAGCGAATATAAAAAAGTACACAGGTACACAAGTAAACAAGTAAACAAGTAGATGGGTAAACAAGTTCATTGTATACGTGGGTACGTGTCAACCTGTTTACATCACCCAAGGAGAAAGCATGACCATCAAACACATCTTTGTCATCGGCGCAGGGACAATGGGCAACGGCATCGCGCAGGTTGCCGCGACATCGGGTTATCAAGTCTCGTGCATGGATGTCATGCCTGCCGCGTTGGAAAAAGCCAAAGTGACGATTGCCAAGTCAACGGCGAAGCTTTTGGAGAAGGGGGCACTCACCGCAGAACAAAAGGTTTCAGCAGATGCGATCCAATTCATGGGGAACATGGGTACAATGAAAGGCGCGGACCTCGTCATCGAAGCCGCAACCGAAAACCCCGAATTGAAATTCAAGATCTTCAAAGACATGGATGCCAACGCGCGTGATGGTGTGATCCTTGCAACCAACACATCTTCGATTTCAATCACCAAGATCGCCGCTGTGACCAAACGCCCCGACAAAGTGATCGGCATGCATTTCATGAATCCCGTGCCATTGATGAAACTGGTCGAAGTCATCCGCGGACTTGGCACATCCGATGAAACCACAAAGACCATTGTGGAACTCTGCAAGGCGTTGGGCAAGGAACCTGTCGAAGCCAATGATTCACCTGGGTTCATTTCCAATCGCATCCTATGCCCAATGATCAACGAAGCAATTTTTGCTTTGCAGGAAAATGTCGGCACACCCGAAGCGATTGACCAGGTGATGAAGCTGGGAATGAATCAT
>DATEDD010000190.1:0-5782 GCA_035286565.1 Anaerolineales bacterium | reverse complement strand
TGGGGTTTTACTGTTTTGCATTAGAATCCCGCCATGCCGATCAAGAATATCGTCACAGGTCAAAAAGTCACCAAAGAAAAACTTCAACGTGCAAAAGAACTCCGCCGTGACATGACTCTCGCTGAAAAGATTCTGTGGGAGGAATTGCGGGCGAATAAATTGGGAGTCCACTTTCGGAGGCAGCAGGTCATTGTGAGGTTTATCGTCGACTTTTACTGTCACAAGTCCGCGTTGGTGGTGGAAGTGGATGGGGATGTCCATGATTTACAACAGGATGAAGATGTGAGGCGGGAGAAGGCTTTGCGTGAGATGGGGCTCAGAATTGTCCGCTTTGGGAATGATGAGGTCGTGAGGGAGTTGTCCGCAGTGGTGGGGAAGGTCAAAGAAATGATTGAGAGATAAACAGAGCGACCCGATTCGAGTCGCTCTTTATTTTATCCAACCATCACCAGCGGGCGGAAAATAGGCGTGACCATGTTTTTTATTTACCAGCTGCCACTTTCTTTTCTGGCATGGCTGAGATCAAAGCGCGTAATGCCTTGTTTACCTGCTCAGATGAAGTAAAGACCTTTGCAACGTCTGGCTCAATCATGACGATCAAGGGGTCATTCTTCATCCGCGCGGCAAAACGATTCGGCTTTGCTTTTTTATAGTCAAAGCGATATTCGGGAGCCATTTCCTGAACTTTACGGGGTTTGGTTGTGGGCGTTTTCTTCATAATCGTTTATTTCCTGTCGCGTAGCTGGACGAGCGCTAATGATACGGACAATATCTTCGAGTCTTTCCACAAAACATACCAAAATCATTCTGCGCAAGGTGGATGCGCCAATAATGATTTCACGGTGTTCCTGCTCCGAGTGGGTGATATCATCAAAGATGAATGCGAGCGGGTCTTTGAAAACGGTGACTGCCTCATCAAAACTAATGCCGTGTTTTCGAATATTGCTCGCGGCTTTTTCAGGATCCCATTCGAATCTCATATTTATATTTTACTCTACTTCAAATGTTAGATTGTCTGCGAGCTCCTCTGTCCTTTCCCTTCGGGCATCTAGCACTCGCTTTGCTCGGGTATGCTTCGCGATCAGCGCCCCCTCTGTCCGTTGGACATCTACCTCACCCCGATTGTGACAATTTTTCGGCGGGACGGGTTGCCCCTCTCCCAAGGGAGAGGGCATTGTGACGAATTCTTTTCTGCGGCGATGGGCATTGTCCATCACCCTGCGGGCATCTGTCACTCGCTTTGCTCGGTTATGCTTCGCGATCAGCGCCCCCCTCTGTCCATTGGAGATATACCTCACCCCGTTTGTGACGATTAATCGGCGGGACGGGTTGCTACCCCCTCTGTCCGTTGGACATTTCCCCCAAATACGACAAGGTTGTCAGCGGATTTGTAACGGATGCACGGATGTCAATGGATTGTGCCGATTTTTTGGCGGGACGAATTCAACTGTCCGTGCGGGAGAGGGCATTTTGCTGAGTTCTATTCCCGTGTTATAATCTTACTGGTAAGATAAAGGAGAAAATCATGGAAACTTTAGCCACCACCCGTATGTCATCCAAAGGACAGGTTGTTATCCCTGAGTCCATTCGTAAACGCCTAAACATCAAGGAGGGAGCGCAGTTCCTTGTTGTTGGTGATGCGGATGTTGTCATTTTTAAAGTGGTCACTCCGCCCGACATGAACGAGTTTGATGCTCTGATTAAACGAGCACGCAAACAAGCAAAGGAAGCAGGGTTAAAACAAACAGATATTACATCCGCTGTTGCAAAAGCACGGGATCGTAAATGAAAATCGTTTTGGACTTGAATGTTGTGATGGATACCAATGTATTTGTCTCGGGAGTCTTCTTCAGTGGACCTCCCTATCAAATCCTCAATGCATGGCAATCAGGCGAGTTTGAACTGGTGGTTTCACAGGAAATTTTGGATGAGTATCGGCGGGTTGAAGAAATTCTGGCAGAGGAGAGCGCCCGAAGATTGACTTGAACCCAATTTTGAATTTTGTCATTGAACATGCAAAAGTATACAAACCTGCCAAACTCAAGGAACCCGTTTGCGAAGACCCTGACGACGATAAATTCTTTGCCTGCGCGCTGGCAAGCGGAAGCCAAGTCATTATCAGCGGTGACAAGCATTTGTTGAAAGTTTCTGGGTATGAGGGAATTCAAGTCTTGAAGCCGCGCGAGTTTGTCGATAGATATTTGGAGTAAAGTGTCTGTTCAAACAGGCATGGGAAGATAATTGGGTGGCGGGGTGTACCCTCTGTCCTTCGGACATCTCCCCCAAATATGACAAGGAAAATTATTTATGCGGATTTGGTTTACGTCAACGTCGGATTTGCCCACAGGGTGCTACGCAAGGGGAGACTCCGCGATGGGCATGGTTCAAAAGAGGGTAAAATATTGGCTGGACACAAGCAAAAGGAGTCCACAATGGAAATTCGACATTATAAGTTTGACCGAATCACACTCAACCCCGAAGTTTGCTTTGGCAAACCGTGTATTCGCGGGATGCGCATGCCTATTGCATCGGTGCTTGGATACTTAAGTTCAGGGATGGCGATCAAAGATATTCTTAAATCCTGGCCCGAGCTGGAAGCAGACGATATTTATCAGGCATTGGCATATGCTTCATGGGCAATGGAGGAAAGTGTATTGCCCATGCCTGGAGCCGTGGCTGGATGAACTTTCTGCTCAATATGAATGTACATCGAGACATGACCGCGCCGTTGGAAAAGCGCGGTCATGTTTGTCGCCATGTAGGGGATATTGGTATGTCCCGCGCAAAGGATGTGGAAATTGTTGCAGAAGCAAAAAGGACAGGCGAAATAACCATCACCCATGACTTGGACTATGGTCACTTGCTCGCTTTTTCAGGTGAGAGTGCCCCGTCGGTGATTATTTTGCGTTTGAGGGATTTACGCACAGATGAAATCATGTCCCGCCTTGATGCAGTTTGGAAAGATATTGAATCCCCTTTGATGGATGGCGCGATTATTTCACTGTCTGACAAGAGTTTGCGAATACGGACGTTACCGATAGAATCAGAATAGAAAAAACCCCGACCTTCAAATGTTCGGGGTTTTATGTTTATTGATGCGTCCCACTTTGTTCATGGAGTAAATGACGAGGGATCCATTTGCCATAGTGGGGGAGATTTTACTCGATGTTGTTGGCTTATAGAACTGAGCTGTGAAATGGATAAAACATATAAGGAAAATCAAAACCTCTCCACCCGCAGCGGATTTAAATCAAACGCTGTCTCCCGCCCATTGACCAGTTCCGCCACCACCTGACCAGTGCCAGGTCCCAGCGAAAGACCAAGCATGGCGTGACCAGTAGCAACTGTCAGGTTGGAATGAAGCGGGGAGCGTCCGATGATTGGCATGCCGTCGGGCGTCACGGGGCGCAAGCCAGCCCAGGTTTCCTTGATGTCCAGTTTTTCATCCAGTTGAATATATTCGCGGGCAAAATTTTCCAGCCGTTGGATCCAGCGCGGGTTGGGCGTGGTGCTGAACTCACCCACTTCGAGGCGACCCGTGACGCGCAGAAGATCCCCAAACGGAGAAACTGCCACGCGGCGGTCCCCAAGGATGAGCGCCTGACGCGGCATGTGTTTGATGGCAGACGCGGTGAGGCTGTATCCGCGCGCGGGCTGGACGGGAATGTTGAGACGCAGATCGTGCGCGACGATGGGAGACCACGCACCCGCCGCAAGGATGACCTGCTCCGCTTCAAACTCGCCGACACTTGTTTTTACAACCCTGATTTTTCCCTCCGCTGATTCAAACCCCGTGACGGGCGTATTCTCGAACACCTCCGCACCCATCGCGCGGAGGCGTTCTCCCAACAGTTGAAGAAATATCGTGGGGTTGAGATGCGCATCGCCCGTGAAATACACACCGCCGAGGACATCCTCCCGCACCGCAGGCTCGATCTCACCCACTCTGGATTTGTCGTACACCTCCACAGGGATGCCATACTTTCGCATGAACTCTGCTTCGTGGCGACCTTCGTCGAAGGCGTTTTGATTTTTATATAAATTCAGGAAACCCGTCTGCCGATAATGACATTCGAATTTTTCTTCGGCAATGATTTTCGCAAAATTATCCGCGCTCAATTGACCGAGACTCTTCATCGGCTTCAGCGCGCGCTGGACGTTCGCTTCATTGCACGCCGCGGCAAACTGGATCAGCCACCAGATATATTTCGGGTCGAGGCGGATCTTCAGACCAAAAGGACTTTGCGCGGGGTCGAGCATCCACTTGAGAGCAGAGGTTACCACCCCAGGCGCCGCCAGCGGAATGATGTGACTCGGCACGATGTGTCCCGCGTTGCCCGAGCCGCTGCCTTTGCCGATTTCTTTCGCGTCGAGGATGGTTACTTTTCTTCCAGATTTCAAAAGGTAATAGGCGCAGCTTAATCCAACGGGTCCGCCGCCGATGATTAATACATCATGTTTTGAATTCATTGATTCTCCACAAGACTTTCGACTTTCGACTTTTGACCTTCGACGGTTATGAGTCAAAGGTCGAAAGTCGAAGGTCAAATTCCGTTTGCGAATGGGTCGCGGTCATCCACCAGAATTACACCCTCCGCCATCACCCATGCTTCGCCCGTGATGGTCGGGATGATCTTGTCGCCGTCGAGTTGGATACTGCCTTCGAAGATACTGCCGACGACGCTTTGCTGCTTCCACGTTTGACCGACTTGCAACTTTCCATCGGCATATAAACAGGCAAGTTTTGCACTTGTCCCCGTACCACATGGAGAGCGGTCATAGGCTTTGCCTGGGCAGAGGACAAAGCTTTTGCTGTCTGCATCTGGCGTGGATGCGAACAACTCGACGTGGTCGATCTCTGCGCCGTTCGCGCCTATGATTCCGTTCGCGATCAACTGCTCGCGCACGCGCCACGAGAAATCGGTCAGCGCTTCGAGGTTGGACATGTTCACGTCCATGCCGTGGTCATGGCACAGGAAAAACCAATTGCCGCCCCACGCCACGTCACCGTGGACGGTCTTGCCATCGACTGTGACAGGGATATGAGTCAGGTGACGATAGGCGGGGATATTTTTGACCGAGACTCGATTCGGGTACTCGGACCTCACCCCCGACCCCTCTCCTAAAAGGAGAGGGGAGTCTGTGGGATGAAGAGTTGCTTCGACGACCCCAACAGGAGTCTCAACTCGAATAATCCCAGGTTTCACTTTTCCAAGATAGGCAAGCGAGGCGATGAGACCGATGGTGCCGTGTCCGCACATGCCGAGATAGCCGACGTTGTTGAAGTAGATGACTCCGAACTGACAAGTCGGGTCGGCGGGTTCGACGAGCAGCGCGCCGACGAGGACATCTGATCCGCGGGGTTCGTTCAAAACTGTGGTGCGGAAGTCGTCGTGATCCGCTTTGAGGCGGGATAACTTCTCGGCAACAGAACCAGTTCCGAGGTCGAAGGGAGGCGTTTCTATGAGGCGGGTAGGCTCGCCGCCTGTGTGTGAGTCTAAGAAGGGGATTCGTTTCATAGGGTAGACATCCAAAAGAACTAACCACGGAGACACTGAGTCACGGAGTTTTTAATTTTATTTTTCTCAGTGTCTCCGTGTCTCAGTGGTTAAAGGGTTTTGAAGATGCGTTCAAATTCAGCGCGGTCTTCAGCGGTGAGCGGGAGCAGCGGCTGGCGCGGATTGCCAACTGGGATGCCGAGCAACTCACATCCCACTTTGACCTTTTGGGTGTAGCCGCCGCTTTCCATGTTACGAAGCAGGGGCAGGAGTTTATCCATGTG
>DATEDD010000189.1:0-3516 GCA_035286565.1 Anaerolineales bacterium | reverse complement strand
ACTGGCAAAGGGTCGATTCATAAAATGACGTTTCGGGCTTTTATCAATAAACGGCAGGATGAGCAGGAGCAAAATAAACAGGCCGGGAAGAACCATAGCCCCGATAACTTCCAAATTTCCGGGGAAATACTTTAGTAACTGGAAGAGGAAGAGGAAATACCATTCCGGGCGGGGCGTATAGGATGTATCGTTTGGATTTGCCCTGGCTTCAACCGGCGCCCCAATAAAGTACACAAGCGCCACCAGAATAATGAATACGATCAGTACTACAATCGTGTCCTTAAAAATAATATCCGGGAAAAAGGGCACACCTTTTTCCTTGGCTTCTTTATATTTTTTATCGTAGGCTTTTTTCTCTTGTTCGTTCATGGCTCACTCTTCTTCCCTTGATGGTACAGCTGTGATGCCAATACGGATAACCAGATAAAGATGAACAAACACCAGAGTTGCCAAAGACGCCGGCAATACCCAGATATGGGTGCCAAAAAAGCGCGCCAATGTCACCGCCGATAGTTCATCTCCGCCACGTGCAATTCGTAACATCCAATCACCTACTACCGGGGCAACTCCGGCAATCTGGGTGCCAACGGTTGTTGCCCAATAAGCTTTTTGATCCCATGGCAGCAAGTATCCGGTAAAGCCAAAGCCGATCACAATCAGGAAAAGAAAAACACCTGTTATCCAGGTTGCCTCACGCGGATATTTGTAGGCGCCATAGAGGAATACACGCAACAGGTGAGCAACTGTAACCACAACCATGGCGCTTGCGCCCCAATGATGCAATCCCCGGATGAACCAGCCGGCAGGGAGTTGGGTGGAAATGTAAACAACACTGTCATAGGCATGATCAGGTGTGGGAACGTAATAAAGCGTGAGCAAAATTCCAGTGACACCCTGAAGTATGGCTAAAAACAGGGTGGCACTACCCAATGTATAGAACCAATTCACGTGGGGAATTTTGCGCAGGAAGATCGCTTCCCAAATTGCGCGCCAGCCAAACCGGTCATCCAACCAATTTACAAGATTCAAAATCATGTTAGCCTCGCTTTACAAAAAGGATTCCATCTTCAACTTTGCTCTCGAATCGGTCGAGAGGACGAGGCGGCGGGCCGGATACTACACTACCGTCTTTTGCAAAGACACCATTATGGCATGGACAAAAGAAGCCATCCTGATCAGGAATCCAGCGCACCTTGCATCCCAAATGTGTACAGATATTGGACATCGCAACAAAATCCCGGCTATTCGTGGTCAATACGTAAACTGAGAATTCCTCTTCGGCATTGATCCAACCTGTTTGCTTTTCAATCACTGTCTTGAAAAGGGTTGGAATATTCATCTCAACCTTACTCACCGATCCCAGGCGGATCCACTCATCAGTCTCTTTTTGCAGCGCAGGGCCAACTACATAGGCGATTGCTGGCAAGCCAATCGCCGCGCCAATCACCCCGCTGATTGCCGCAATGACAGCCTTCATGAAATCACGCCGACCCATTTTACCTTCTTGAGATTTGTCCATAACCTATTTCTCCGTTCCGATAGATTTCCAACAAAATTCTTCGATGCATCCGAACCCTGGGATAATTCCGCTTACTGTTCCAATGCGCCAGCCTCGATCCACTCAATCACTTGAGCAATTTCCTCAGGAGTTAGCTGACCCTGATGGCCGCCTGCCTGTTGTTTTGTGACAATCAAACTACTGGCGCTGTCACCGGGTATGATCACCGGGCCGGAATTGCCGCCATTCATAGCATCTGCAAATGTGGTGAGATTCAGCCCACCCAACGCACCTGCTCCATGGCAGGATCCGCATTTCGCCTGGAGCATCGGGCCAATGGATCCCTCCCATGTGAGGGCTGAAGCGGGAGTCGATGGCGTGGAATCAGTGGTCGGCTGAGTCTGAGTGGCAAGTGGGGTCTCGGTCGGTGGGAGTGTGGGAGTTAGCGTCGGTGCAGGGGTCGGAGTCTGCGGTACGAACACTTCCACGGTTGGCGCCTGTCTCTCGGTTGTTGTGAGGGCTGTCTGCTCTGAATTGACAAAGCCATATATGCCGCCAAGCATGAAGAGCGTCAGCACTGCTGCAACTGGCAGGTAAACCCGCTCGCGTTTGCGGAGTGCGACAGGGTCAACCGGGCGTTCCGCCACGCCTGCTTTGATGTCTGCGAGTTCAAGCGGATGCTCATGGAGCATCTCTTCTTCGCTCATCCCGCCTGTCCACATGGACTTGTTGAAGCGTTTGATATGAACGCCATACATATGCCAGATAATGATGGCAAGAACAGCAAGCAGCGCTTCACCGCCATGTGCGGCCTTTGCAGCGGGAATCACTTCACCGGGCAGGAATCTCGCAGTAGTGATCGGGTTCCACATCATGAAGCCTGTTAAGCCCATGATGATCGCTCCCCAGACGAAAGCCCAGTATTCCATTTTTTCTTCAAAGGTGTAACGTCCCATCTGCGGGAGGGACTTGGCCAGACCGATGTTATACATGAGGGCCTGCCAGCCATCCTTCACATCCTGCAGGCTGGGCAACATGCTTAGCCGCGTGCGCCGGACATACGCCATATAGCCAAAGACGATGATGTGCCAGGCAGTGCCAAGCATCATCACTACGGCGGCAAAATGATGAATCGTGCGCAGGCTCTCGATGCCGCCAAGGAGATTCACGAACGCAATCGAAAGAGGTGCACTGGAAAATTTTTGGGGCAGACCTGTAAGACCCAGCGTGGTGAACGAGAGCAGCATGGCAAGATGCTCGATGCGACGCGCAAGCGGGAAACGTTGATAGGTGCGAGTGGTTGTCTTGCTCATTTGCCTGCTGTTCCTTTCGCGTGCGCTCTACGCACAATAAACCGGCGATAAACGTCGGTCAACACATACAAGGTCATACCTCCCAGAACAGCAGGGATGAAGAATTTATAGAACAGGTTGACGAAATACACCAGCGGGAACACTTGAGGGCTGGGTTCGTAGTGGCTCATCCATGAGTCAGTGAAAGTCGCTGTCGTGGCATTGGGATGACATTGCTGGCATTTGACCAGCAAGTTTTGCTTGAAAGCAATGCCCGCGTTGGGATCATCCACCTTGAGGATGTCATGAATGCCGTGACAATCGGTGCAGACGGGTTTATTCGTTGGCTGGTCGGGATAGTTCTCTTCAAACATTTTCACAGTCGTGCCGTGGAAATCAGAGACATAAGTATTCAACACATTTGTCGAAATACCATATTGCTTCATAAGGGTTTCATTGGTGTGGCAACTGGCACAGAGATAAGGCGTGCTGTTGCGGAAAGTGTTGGATGTGGGATCCCCAATGTTGTGAACACCATGGCAATCAATACAGGTCGGAACATATGGATTGCCTTCCTCGGTCAACGCCGCGCCGTGGACGCTTCCTTTATATGTTTCATAGATCGTGTTGTGGCATTTGGCGCAGGTCTGCGGGACGAGAAGCCGCGCTCCCTGCAGGAGTTCACCTGTATCCTTGTTTGTGAGGCGCGGCTGGGTATGCGGATTA
>DATEDD010000188.1:0-6878 GCA_035286565.1 Anaerolineales bacterium | reverse complement strand
TACGCAAGCTGTCAAAATTATCCAATGCCAAAGATTCTGTTTTCAATAAAGCGCTGGAACAATTACAAAAAGACTTCAAAATTTTACCCGTCGGCGTCGCTCAGGCTGGCGCATGGAAGTATTCACACATTTATGAAATTGTCTCGCGGCATTATCCGAATCTTTCAGAGCAGGCGCGCGTCATTAAAGAATCGCAGGCGCGCGCGAAATTGATTGAGCTATATTTTGAATCCGTTGGCGCGGCGCAGTTGCGGGATGTGAATAAATTGTTTGATTGGGAGAACGAGGTGGTGAAGAAGACTATTGCTCAGTTGGTGGAAGCTGGCGAACTGGGCGAGGCGCACCATCCGAAGGCTGAAGGAGAGTGGATTTCGCTTCGTGAGTTATGCCGGTGAGAATATGTTATTTGATTAATATTAATTATTAATTTTTTCGCCCGTTATCTTCTTAATGTAGGCAGAAAATTATCCACGAAATCTCTCGGCGGAAAAACGAGCCGCGTTCCGCTTTGCGTGTGCGGCTATGCCATAATATTTCACATTCTCGAAATGAAGAACTGCTTCGCTCAGGCTCACAGCGGTTTGTTCCTGAAATAATCGGCCAGTTTCCCCATCTTGAACAATTTCCGCCGCACCCCCTTTGTGATATGCAATCACAGGACACCCTGCCGCCTGTGCTTCCACCATGGCAATCCCAAAATCTTCCACAGCCATATAGACGAAGGCTTTGGCGCGATTCATCAGGTCAGTTACCTCTTTATCAGGCTGATAGCCGAGCAGTTTGACGTTGCCCTGCGCAAGTTTTTGCAAACGCTGCATTTCAGGCCCATCGCCAACGATGATGAGCGGAAGTTTTAGTTGATTGAACGCGCGAATGATTTCTGCTGTCATTTTATATGGCACAAGCCGCGCAACGTGCAGATAAAAATCATCCCGTTCCTTTGCAGGCGAAAATCTATTTACTTCCACCGGCGGATAAATAACCTGTGATTCACGTCCCCAGGCTTCTTTTACTTTTTGCGCTGTCCAATGTGAGATGGCGAGCAGGTGGTCGGCTCGGGATGCTGATTCTCTGTCCCAACGGCGGAGCAGGCTCAAGGTCAGGCGTGCGGCGGCTCCGATTAGGGGCTTGTCCAAATGATGAAGATGTAAATAGTCATCCTGTAAGTGCCATGCATATCGCATCGGCGTGCAGACGTAGGAAATATGGATTTGATCTTTATGCGTTTTTATGCCATGCGCTACAGCATGTGAAATCGAAATCACCAGATCATAGTTGCGAACACTCATGCTTTCGATTGCAATTGGCATGAGTGGCAACAGCCCACGATACAGATGCTCGACACGAGGAATATATTGCATGAAAGAAGTTTTGACTTTTCGCCCTTCGAGCGGGCTGTTGACCAGATTTTGCTTGTTGTGAATGAGCGCGTATAACTGGGCTTGTGGATACATGCCAAGAATTTCAGCGAGCAACCTCTCCGACCCGCTGTAGGAATTCAACCATTCGTGGATGACGGCCAGATTCATGAATTCCCTATTTTACAAATAATTTCCTGCGTTCTGCGGGCTGACTCATCCCATGTAAATTGCGCGGCGTGTTGAAGTCCGCGTTCCCGTAATGTGTTGGCAAGCGTTTTATTTTCTGAGATGTTTTTCATGGCATCAGCAAGTTTGTTTGAATCGTTTGGGTTGATGAGAAGCGCGGCCTCTCCAACCATTTCTGGAAATGCTGCTGTATTTGATGCAATAACAGGTGCGCCACATGCCATTGCCTCGAGTGCGGTCAAACCGAAGCCTTCATACAAAGATGGGACGATCACTGCTGTCGCGCCTGCGTATAAAGCGGGTAAATCTGAATCAGGAACATAGCCGAGGGGTTTGTAGGTCAAATTGGCAATTTGACCTACATCCGCAAACACTTTTCCTTTTTCTCCTGCAATTGCCAGCAAGTGAGTTGACGTGTTCAATTTATTAAAAGCCTCAAACAATACCGCCAAATTCTTCCTAGGCTCATGCGTGCCGACAAAAAGAAAATAAGGATTGCTCAAGTTATATTTTTTTCGCACTTCGTCAATATTATATTTTGTTTGCGGCTCAAACGGCTTGCCGACTCCGTTAGGGACAACGTAAATTTTCCCCTCTGAAATTCCCAAATGGAATTTCAACCTTTCGCCTGAGAATTTGGAAACGGTGATGATGGCTTTGACTCGTTTGGCCAATATTTGCCACGATAGACGCGTCCATGCCGCAAAGGAGGGGTTGAACCATTCGGGATGGTCAAACACACTGGCATCATGCAGGGTTATGATTTGATCGCGCATAAGCCAGGGACCTGAGTTTGCAGGTGACCAAAGCACATCCTGATTGTGAATTTTTGCAGGCAAAACCAGCTGTTCCCAAAGATGGCCAGCGATCTGCCCAAGCGGACGTTTTGGTGCTATGTAGGTTTTATCTAAAGTCAAACGTTTGGAAATTTCATATGCGTAGCGTTCCACGCCTGTGGTGCGGCGGTGTTGAAAACGGGCGTTTATGATGAGTTTCAAATTCATTCCGAGATTATAATAACAAACTAGATTATCATGGTCTAAATATTAAATGACATCCTCCATGCGAGCCCGATATTCCCATTTCTTTGTGGTTGTTGCGCGCTTCTTTTTTGCGCTGACTATTTTTTTCATCCCATTCCGCTGGCGGCTGGTGTTATTGCATCGCCCACATCCCCCGGTCTATTCTGATTACACGGATTTTCTGATATTTGCCAGTGATCTCACCTTACTTTACATGCTTGTGTTTTGGGCCTTTTCGTTGCTTTTATCTCCCCGCAAGTTGAAGGCGGGCCCGGTGCTGATGTGGATCAGCCTGGTTGGTTTGACCCTGGCAGGCTGGGTATCTGTGCCTAGCAGTGAAGATGCCCTGCTATCGCGTTTTCATGCTGTCCGTTTTGTTGTATTGCTATTGTTCTATCTATTTATTGTCAATGAAATAAGATCTGTGGGATGGGTCATATGGCCGGTCGGCGCGCAAATTTTATTTCAATCGGTAATCGCCATCTTGCAAGTCACTTCACAAGCCTCTTTAGGATTGCAAAAATATGGTGAATTAACCCTCGACCCTGCGACCTTGGGCACAAGTATCATCTTCGCTGATGGGTTTCGCTTCCTGCGCGGCTATGGCTTGAGCGATCATCCAAACATTCTCGGCGGCTGTATCGCCTTTGGGCTTGTTCTTTTGCTGGCAATCATTCTTCATCGAAATTTACGTGCGCGAATTTTAGCATCAATTGTGTTTTTGCCATGCTTGCTCGCATTGGTGATGACCTTCTCCCGTTCGGCTTGGTTAAGCTTTTTCGTGGCCGGCAGTTTCATGGTTGGTTGTGAAGCGCTTGCTCGTAGATGGAAGCCCGTCAAACGCGCAATTCTACTTGGAGTCTTGAGTATGCTCATTGTCATGCCATTTATCACTCAAAATATTTCCCTGTTTCAATCCCGCCTTAATTCTGGCAACGCGGTCGAGAATGACCCGCTGAGGGAGCGCGGATTTTTGCTGGATGCGGGCAACACAATTTTTGCAGAGCATATCGCGCTTGGGATCGGGCTTGGCGCTGCGCCGCTTGCAATGAAGAATCGTTTTGAAAATTTCCCGTTAAATTATCAACCGCCGCATTATGCAATCCTGGTTGTTGCAATGGAGACTGGCGTGCTGGGCGGTGTATTTTACTTGTTGTTATTGCTTGTGCCTGCCTTATCATTTGCTCTTCGTTGGAAAGCCTGTATTGACAAGCCTCGCATGATGGGAACGTTTGCCTTGTTGCTGGCAGTGTTCGTTGTCGGATTGTTCGATTATTACACCTGGCTGTATGCGCCTGGACGTTTGTGGCAATGGATGGCGTGGGGGTTATTTTCCGCGGCTTGGAAGGAGACAATCTAGGATGAATTTATCCGCCTATTTTCTTGCGCCTGTTCTGATTGTGTATACGCTTATCATGATGGTGTTGGCTGTATATATTCTCAATATGTTGTATCTTGCAGCGATTGGCTTGATGCGGAAGAACCAGCTGCAAGAGGGTAAAGGCGATGCGCTGCATAACCTTCCTGCTGTGACCGTTCAATTGCCGATCTTCAATGAACGCTATGTGGCGGAGCGATTGCTGGGTGCGTGCGCGGCGTTGGATTATCCGCGCGAACTGCTCGAAATCCAGGCATTGGATGATTCGACAGATGATACGACGGGAATTGTATCAAGGACGGTCAGCCGCCTGCAAGCCGATGGACTGAATGTCGTCCACATCCATCGCGCAGACCGCGAAGGTTTCAAGGCGGGTGCGCTCGAAAATGGGCTTGCCATTGCGCGCGGCGAGTTCATTGCCATCTTCGACGCCGATTTCGTCCCACCGCACGATTTTCTTCGCCGCATCCTGCCTCATTTCGACCACGAGCGAGTTGCTTTTGTTCAAGCCCGTTGGGGGCATTTGAATCGCGATTATTCACTGCTCACCCAACTTCAATCCCTGTCCCTTGACGCGCATTTTGCCATTGACCAGCTTGTGCGTTCCAGAGAGGATTTTGTTTTCAACTTCAACGGCACGGCGGGCGTGTGGCGCAAATCCGCCATTCTCGATGCGGGCGGCTGGCGGGCGGATACGCTCACCGAGGATATGGATCTTTCCTACCGCGCTTTTCTGCGCGGCTGGACGGCGCGCTATGCGGGTGAAGTCGAAGCGCCCGCGGAACTGCCTGTGAGTATCACGGCGTATCGCCGCCAGCAATATCGATGGGCACGCGGCATTTTGGAATGCGCCATTAAATACATTCCCGTCATCTGGCAATCCGATTTTTCGTTTGCGCGCAAAGTCCATGCCACGCTGCACCTGACAGGTTATCTTTTCCATCCATTAACCGTTGCGCTAATGCTTATCTATCCGCTGTTGTTGTTCCTCTCGTCGCAATATCCCAACCTGCTTAAACCTGCCGGCATCGGTCTCTTGATGAACTTATTTGTGCTTGTGCCTGTGTTCTATTTTTCCGTCGGGCAGTTTTTGCTTCGCAGGCACTGGCTGCACTTCCTCCCGCTCATCCTTCTAATGACCATGCTTGCTTCGGGGATGGCGCTCAATACCGTGCGCGCGGTCTTTCAAATTTTGCAAAAGCGCGTCGTCCCGTTTGAACGCACACCCAAGTTTGGCATCACGCATCGCGCCCAATCCTGGCGGGGCAGCCATTATTATGTCAAAGTGGAGCCGCTCATCCTTCTGGAGATACTGCTTGGCGCGTTCAACCTCTTCACTGCCTGGCTTGCTTTTCAATTCGGTTATTATTTGTTGATGATCTATGCCTTTATCTTCGCTCTGGGCTTGTTCTACTGCTCAGGCTTGACTCTTACCCAGGCCTTTTCCACCCGCATCTCCCCTGACTCTGAGCCTGATTCAGCCTAAAGGACTTTTGCCTTGTCCCTGACCTTTGCCTCCCCAATCCATGCGCGTCTGAATGTTTCTCCGCTCGAACGCGCCATTATCGAAACGCTTGCATATTCGGATATCTTTGATCAGCCGTTGACTTTGGATGAATTGCATTGTTATCTTGTTGCGCCCGCAAGCCGCGATGAAATTAACGAGTGTGTCATCAACATGAAAGAGATTGCCTGCAAGGAAGGATATTATTTTCTCGCTGACCACCCCGAAATTGTGGACATCCGCAAGCAGCGCGAGGAGAATTCCCGCAAAGTATTCGAACGCGCCATGTTTTACGGACGTATTCTCGGCAGGCTTCCCTTTATACGCATGGCCGCATTAACCGGGTCTTTGGCGGTTTTAAATCTCTCGAAGAATATTGATATGGATTTTATGCTAGTTGCCAAACCCGGCCGCGTATGGATTGCGAGAGCCTTTGCAATTGTTCTCGGAAAAATTGCGCGTTTATTTGGTGATACGATCTGTCCGAATATCATTGTCTCTGAAAGCGCGCTGGCATGGCACTTGCATGACCTATATTCTGCGCGTGAGTTGACCCAGATGATTCCCATTACCGGTCTTGAGATGTATCATCGCTTGCTGGGCGCTAACTTATGGGTTGAGGCATTTTTACCGAATGCTTATCCAGAGACATCCAAGATTTTTAAGACCCCGGAGGTCTGGAGGCTGGGCGAACTTCCCTTGCGCGGCAGATTTGGAGATAAAATCGAATCATGGGAAATGAATCGCAAGATCGCATGCTTCTCCAAACAAGCTGGATTCGGAGCAGAGACGGTCTTCACCCCGGATGTGTGCCAGGGTAATTTCCACCAGCATCGCATATGGACTCACTGTGAATATCAAGAGCGCCTCTCTTTATTGGGATTTCCTCTCCCTTCGGGAGAGGGCAAGCGGCGCACTGAGCCTGTCGAAGTGGTAAGGGCGGAATGACTCAAGTCCTCTTCGGTCAATCCTATTATCTGCGCTTCGATCCCAAACTCTGGGATGCCATGCAGCCTTATCCACCGTTAGGGACTTTGTACGCGGCAAGTTATATTCGCGAGAGGGGATATGATGTCGCCTTGTTTGACGCGATGCTGGCCCACTCTGAGGATGAGTGGGCAGAGTCGCTTGATAGGCATGAACCACAATATGCAATAATTTTTGAAGATAACTTCAACTATCTTTCCAAGATGTGCCTGCTGAGAATGCGCGAAGCCGCGTTCACGATGATCGAGATGGCGAAGGGACGCGGATGTGTCGTCATCTTGTGCGGTGCGGACGCAACCGATCATTACGCCGAATACCTCAAAAAAGGCGCGGACTTCATCCTGCTCGGCGAAGGCGAGGAAACGCTTGGGGAATTGCTGGATCAGTTGTCGGCTGGGAGGGA
Source organism: Anaerolineales bacterium (assembly GCA_035286565.1). GTDB lineage: Bacteria > Chloroflexota > Anaerolineae > Anaerolineales > Villigracilaceae > Villigracilis. The sequence continues at coordinate 37 of DATEDD010000188.1, read as the reverse complement.
GACGGGGCTTGAGTCTATTTTGGGGTTGGTATATCAA
>DATEDD010000187.1:0-5057 GCA_035286565.1 Anaerolineales bacterium | reverse complement strand
CCGCGAAGTTTCGTGCTATTATGGTTTTGGCGTCTTGCCACTTCGGCGGCAGGTGAGCCAATCCGTTAGGCCGTGTATCCTCGAGTCCCACGAAAGGAGGTGAGCGAAGGCAACCCATACATTGCGGAAATCACTCAGATTCTGGGTGTTTCACGATGCCTATGCGTCTTGAAATATTACCAGCTGTTGGAAAAGTAATGATATGTTTCTAATCTCATGCAAGTAAACTGATTATCTAATATGCTCCCATACTTTGGGTCGGCGATTATGAATAGGGTGGAATGATATTCAAGACAACCCTTGTAGTTATCCAAAAACAGCAGTAGGATACTACCAACGATTGTTTTTTCTAGTGAGCATCTTAATACAATATATGAGGCTTTCCGTGGAAGATTCACCCAACTCGGCAGGAGTGGCGATCGACCTCATACGCTGCGCCAAACTTGCGCTGGATGGCGGGCAAGGCGGGGTTTTGACTGCGCCATCCGCCAAAACAGTTCACCGATGATGAAGCCTACAGGATGACCGAAGCGTTCATTCAGGAGAAGTAATCGATGAAATGTTTGATCATCGCCGCCGGACAAGGAATTCGGATTCAATCAAAAGGCAATGTCAAACCACTTCTACCTTTACTGGGCGTGCCATTGATTGAGCGCGTTATCCGTTCCGCCATGGAAGGCGGTGCGGATGAGTTTTATGTGATCACAGGCTATGAGGGAGAGCAAGTCAGTTATTTTTTGCAACAGCTTGCCAAACGCCTTAAAGTCTCTATTACTCCGATTCAAAATGATGACTGGCAAAAAGAAAACGGTATTTCGGTATTAAAAGCACGGGGTATCATAGAGGAATCCTTTTTGTTGTTGATGGCGGATCACCTTTTCGATCCGGCTATAATTCGGTCCTTACAGGAGCAGCCGCTTAAGGAAGACGAGGTTCTTTTGGCGGTGGATACGGATAAAAACAATCCGCTGGTTAACATGGAAGACGTGACCAAGGTTCGCATCGAAGAAGGACGCATACTCAATATTGGCAAAACCATCAACGATTGCAACGCTTTTGATACCGGTATCTTCCTTTGCACACCGGCCATATTTGAAGCATTGGAACATGCCTGTAAAATCCATAATGATGGAACCCTGTCTGCTGCAATACGGATTTTGGCAGAAGATAATCGTGCAAAATCAATGCAAACAAATGGTTTCTGGATCGATATTGATGACAGAGATGCCTTCAAGAAAGCAGAAAAAGCGTTCTTGGACTCAACACGCGGTAAAAATAACGACGGTCCAGTTTCATATTGGTTGAATCGCCCGATTTCTATTCGTTTATCCAGATTTCTGGTCAATTTTAATATCACCCCAAATCAAATTTCCTTTTTTTCCTTTGTACTTTCGGTAATTGCGGCGGGACTTTTCGCACAGGGCAACTATTGGCTTCTGGCCTTGGGTGGAATTATCGCGCAATTCGCCTCTATTATTGACGGCTCTGACGGTGAAGTAGCCCGTCTAAAATATTTATCATCCGATTATGGCGGATGGTTCGATGCGGTACTGGATCGGTATGCAGACGCTTTCTTATTGTTTGGACTGACATGGCATGTCTTCGGTCAAAACTTTTCTGCGTGGGTTTTGGGAACAGGATTCTTGGCCATCATCGGGTCCTTTATGTTGAGCTACACAGCGGACAAATACGACAAGCTCATGAAAAGCCGCATCCAAAAAGGAATAAGGATTGGGCGGGATGTCAGGGTGTTCTTGATCTTTTTGGGTGCAATACTTAATCAGGCCTACCTGATATTATTGGTGATTGCTGTTTTGATGAATCTAGAAACCATACGTAGGATCGTTATTTGCCGAGATGATAGATAGTATAGCTTGTGCTAAACAAAAAATACGCGCAATTGTCTCAAAATCCCGCATACCAGAAGATTCTATTCATGCGGAGAATGTGCTTGAGTGGTTAATGAAATTAAAACCTGATGCCGATGAGGCATTGCAGATTGCCGCGCTAGCCCACGATATTGATCGTGCTGATGAAAGAGGAAAAGTGCAGCGAGCCGATTTCAATGATTACAATAAATTTAAGGCTGCTCATTCCAGGAATAGCGCAAAGGTTCTGAAAGAGGTTTTACATGAATGTCAACTGGAACAGTCTATCACTGATGAGGCGTGCCGACTTGTAGAACATCACGAAATTGGCGGTGATCCACGCTCGGATTTGCTGAAAGACGCAGACAGTATTTCTTACTTTGAAGTTAATATGCCGCTGTATTTTCAAAGAGAAGGATATGAAGAAACCTTGAAGCGTTGTATTTGGGGTTATCGTCGGCTTTCACCAAAGATGAAAAAGATTTGTCGAAATATGACTTATCCGCAGCCTCTACTCAATAATATTTTGAGAGAAGCGATTTATGAGGCGTGCAGAGGCGATGAAAATGGCCTAACGAGACGCTGCACCTGACCACTATTCCGCTGCGCTTCATGGCGGCAGGTGAGCTTGGCCGTTAGCCCGCAATACTCCTCCACAGCAAAGAGGTGACACATGAAAGATAAACTGCTTGAGCAGGCCAAACGTGAATATAGCCCTAGACAACGGTTTGTTGCGTTGTTAGTTGAAGCCATCTTCTTCATGATCATATTTCCGTTTGTTCTCATTGCTCTGGGAGAATCGCTCGACCAATGGTTGCAATGGTCACCCATCCTGTACAAAGCAATCAACCTTATCCTCGGTTGGTTGCTTATCGTGGCAGGTTGGCTATTCTCTATGTGGTCAATCTACACTCAGTTTACAATCGGAAGAGGAACACCCGTGCCACTCATGGCAACGCAGAAACTGATAGTTCAACCGCCCTACACGTACTGTCGCAATCCCATGTCATTGGGTGCTATTGTGATGTATCTGGGCGTTGCCATTCTGTTTGGTTCAATTGGTGCTGGGGTGCTCGTGTTGCTTGGCACTGGATGGCTACTGACCTATATCAAACGGATCGAAGAGAAGGAAATGGAGATACGATTCGGGCAGGAATATCTTGAGTACAAACAGCGAACACCGTTTCTGATACCACGCTTCTGGAAACGAAGTTGATCGATTTTTGCACGGCGGCCCAACACAGCGTTCGCAGGAGCAGAACTTCGTCCTCCGGTCTAAAATGATCGATTTCGACAAGCTCAATCCAGCGGCTCGCCATCATCATGGGTGCTACGCGAACGCAAACCGTTGTGCAGCTCGTTCAACAGAAATATTCTGCATAATTCTGGCGTGAAAGAGCACACGCTCGTGCGTAGCATTCCTGTTGTGCAAGAAGAATGTCGTTGAATCAAACCAGCCTCAAAGGAGGAGCCATGAACAGGTCGGACCGCCCCCGTCGGGTCAAAGGACTGGGCGAAGTGTCCATCCGCGTCAAGGACCTGGACGCCATGCAAAGTGTTACGAAGAAGTGGTTGGCCTGGAAGTGCTCAGGCGAGACGAGAGCTTTGTTTTCTTCAAAATCGCCGAAGGCTATGGCGGTCATACACAGAACCTGGCCGTCTTTAGCGCGACTAACCGTTCCTTCATCGAGACAAAGTCTTCACAACTGAGCCACGATGTCCACTACAAATCGCGCTAAATGCTGTGCAGGAAATGCTTCCCGCAAGCTGATCGGCGCATTCAATGTCGCCTCGTAATCGGGAGTTTTGAATTTTCTTGTCATTTTTCCAGTCTATCAGTTCTTTCGCTGTTTTTGCTCTCCAACAAACTGCTAGCCGCAATACACAATTTCCTCTCCCCACTGCGCTTCAAACTTCCCTCTGAAATCCTCGCCTCTTGATGAGGTAAAGTTGAACTCACCTTCGACAGGACTCCCCTCTTCGACGCGCCAGAACGTTACTTTGCCGGTCAATTCCTCAAGCGGATCAAGTTCCGGCAAAGAGTACGCAATACCGACTCTCATGGTCTCGTCAGGAAACGAAAACGTAACTGGAAGTTTGATATCAGGCGATTGCCAGATGGAAATCGTGATGGTGGTTATGGGACCATAACGAAAGGATACCGTAAACGCGGACCCATCCCACGGCGCGCAGTCCCGGTTGATCTTGGCAGGGAAGACTTGCACGGGTTCTTGATTTCTTCTGGAGAACGTGAAGAGGGCGGTGCCGAGAATTAATAGACCAATTGCGATAACAAGAAAAGTTCGAGATTTCATCATGCAGAGATGACGATGCATGGGCTGTGTATGTTCCTCATTTATCCACCCTACGAAATGTCATGCTGAGCGTAGCGAAGCATCTCTACTTTCATCGGGAGAGACCCTTCGCTGTCGCTCAGGGTGACATATCCAACAACACCGGTCTCCGCTACCTATTCTCGTGCTCCCAGCGACTGATCGCGTTTTGCAGGCAAATCAATCGCGTTGCATTTGGTCGCTGTCCGCGTTCATATTCAATGAGTCGCTCTACTACAGACCGATCACCGCCCACCTTGCGGAGTAAGTCATCGAACAAGGCTGCTTCCCTTAACGCGCCCGTGAATAACTCCTCGGCGGGATGCGGTTCTCTCCGTATCTTCCGCATGACGGATTCGACGGCAAGAGCGAATTTGTTCCTCGGGCGGAACTTTGAACGTTCCTGCTCTGTGTCTTGCGGTTCAATCCGATAGACGCCGCAATTGGGACAACGCACCAAGTCGTGGTAAATGTATGCGCCACAGTTGCCGCATTCGGTTTCATCATCCGCGGGCCGCGCAGCGGGGGAGAGGCTGGTAGGCATGAGAAAATTGTATCAAAAACTTAGTTCGGGATTTCGTTTTGTAGAGATGATGATGAAGCAGATGAATATGTTCCACTACAATACAAAAACGGAGCCCACTTGTGGTATTCGCTTTTGTATGAGTCGGCATAACTGCAACAACTTAGCACACATCGCAAGTTTCATTTGATGAGATGGCCACTGTTGCCGTTGCAAGTGGCCGATTCATAATGGCATCATTTACATCCCAGCGGTCGCACCGGCCTCCCCAGCGTGCAACTGCACGTTTATTTACCGAGACCTGCACAATTTCACACCGGTTCGAACAGAAGC
>DATEDD010000186.1:0-4573 GCA_035286565.1 Anaerolineales bacterium | reverse complement strand
GGCTATTATCCTTATCTGACGAATCCAGATGAAATTGCTGAATTGGAAAATGATCCAGACCGCGTCAGTAGGATTTTTCTTGCCGAAGTATTGAAAGTCGTTCAGCAATGGATGGAACTGGCGGATAAAAAACTGGAAGGCACAGATATGAAGTTGTACTGTTGCCCGGGCAATGATGACATGGATGAAGTGGATGAGATCGTTCGCGCGAGCAGAAGCGTGATCTTGGCCGAGGGGCATGTCACTACCCTCAAGAGCGGACACGAGATGATCGCCTCAGGCTGGAGCAACCGAACACCCTGGGACACGCACCGTGAAGAGGACGAGGACCAGCTCAAGGTCAGGTATGAAGCGATGACTTCCCGGTTGAAAGATCAGCATAATGCCATCTTTAACATCCATGTGCCGCCGTATAAATCCAATCTCGATGAGGCGGCTGAGTTGGATGAAAACCTGCGCCCGAAGATGGCGGGTCAGGCGCTGAAGCCTGTCGGCTCAACTGCCTTGCGAGAATCCATTGAAGAGGTGCAACCCCTGCTTGGTCTGCATGGACATATTCATGAAGGGCGCGGTGTTTCACGGATTGGAAAAACCCTTTGTATAAATCCAGGCTCCATGTATGAACAGGGAACTTTGCTTGGTACGATTGTTAGACTTGGGAAAAAAAGGGTTGAAGATTACGTTTTGACAACAGGTTAACCGTAGGGACATAGCGCCGCTGTGTCCCTACATATTTTATTACCCAAAGAGGAGAATGTTATGAGCAACTTGTTTGTCCGTAAGGCGACTGGCCTGGTACGTTCGTGGTCGGTCATGGACGCGTTCATTTACGCGTTGTTTTCCATCAACCTGATCACCCTCGGTTTGTACAGTTTCAGTCAAATGTACTATTTCGAGGGAGGCATGGTGAATGCGCTGATTATCAGCGCACTGTTCATTTTCTTTGAAGTGATTGTGTATGCCGCGCTGATCTCCGTCATGCCTCGTTCTGGCGGCGATTACGTTTGGCAGAGCCGTATCCTCGGTGGCGCAGTCGGCTTCATCCTTGCAGTCACCGGCTGGTGGTTCATTTTGTGGTTGTGGGTGCCGTTGTATGGCGACATGTTCCGTCATATTGTACTTGTGCCTTTGCTTGGCGTGTTTGGCGCAAAGGATCTTGCATTGTGGTTTGCAGGCACACAAATGGGTTCATTCAGCGCTTCGATCATCACACTTGCCATTGTCAGTGGCTTCATCATGCTCGGCATGAAAACCTATGCGCGCATTCAGAAGTTTTCTTTCTATGGCGGCATGTTGGGACTCCTCATTGTTATTGGATTATTGCTGATGGGTTCCCCCACAGCTTTCAAGGCAGGGTTGGAATCGAACGCAACCTCCATGTTTGGAGCAGCGCCTGGTGTGTACGATGCCACCGTCACTCTCGGTACCGAAGCCGGCGCGATCACACCTTTTAGCGGCGGCTCACTGGCTGTGATTTTCCTTGTGATCCCCTATATGGTCTTTTTCAATTTATGGCCGAATTGGGGGGCGACCCTTTATGGTGAAGTGCGCGGGGCAACGGATTTCAAACGCAACGTGGCTGGCATGGGCTGGGCGCTCGGAATTACAACCGTGCTCGGCATCATTTTGCTCTTCGCCATCCGCAAAACAATCGGTTGGGATTTTTATGTTCAAGCCGGCGGCGCATGGTGGAATTATGCCTGGGGTTACAGTGAAGTGGCGCCTGCGCTCCCCGTCTGGCCGTATCCTGCCATGCTGGCTGCATTCCTCACCACGAATAAATTCGTACAGTTCCTGGTGATTGCACTGATGAGTTTGTGGTGGTTTGGTTGGTGCGCGACGGTCTTCCTTTCCTCCACGCGTGTCATCTTTGCCGCTGCGTTTGACCGCCTGCTTCCCGAATCGGTTGCAAAATTGGATGAGCGCACAGGCACACCCGTCAATGCGCTTTTGTTGATGATCATTCCATCGGTCTTTGTGGCGTATCTATTTGCGTTCAACATCGCCAATTTCCAGACTCTGACGCTTTGTTCCACATTGGTCATTGCAGTGACTTTCCTTGGGACCACCATCTCTGCCATTGTGCTTCCGTACACCAAGCCTGATCTATACAAGGCATCGCCCATTGCCAAATATAAACTGCTTGGTTTACCGATGATCTCTGTTGCCGGCGTTATCTTTGGCGGTTTCCTTGTGTACCTGCTCTATCAGTGGATTATTGACCCGAACGGTCTGTATGGTATTGGAATTAAAAATACCAGCTCGGTCTACTATATGCTTGGCAATTACGTACTTGCAGCCGTTATTTATTTCGGCTTCAAGTCCTACCGCAAGAGCAAAGGCATTGATCTGAACAAAGTGCAGGCTGAAATTCCGGTTGAGTAGGTTATGAATAAAAGGGACGGTCACCCGCTTTGCGAGGTGACTGTCCCTTAATAGGTGGATGGATGGCGATTACAACACAAGAGATTCTTGCAGAAATGACACGTCTGATAAGCGCGGCGGAGGCGAAGAATATCCAAATCCGTGCAATTGGCGGACTCGCTGTGCAGGCGCATAATACAAAAAATCATCCGCTTTTTATCCGCGAGTTTGCCGACCTTGATTTTGTTGTAGCAAAAAAACAACGCCGTGAGTTTGAAATTTTTATGCCCGAGGTGGGATACAGCCCTGACAGGCAGTTTAATATCCTGAATGGTACAACAAGACAGATTTATTTTGACGACAAAACCGACATGAAGATTGATATCTTCATCGGTGATTTTGAAATGTGCCACAAGATTCCCCTTGAAGAGCGCCTGACCTTTGACCCTGTCACTATTCCACTTGCGGAGTTGTTGCTGTCCAAGACGCAGATAGTGGAACTCAACCGGAAAGACGCACTTGATATTACGTCCATTTTGTTGAATAATGAAACCGGCAAGGATGACCGCGATAAGATCAATTTGCAAATCCTCGCCCATCTGTGCGGACAGGATTGGGGTTTGTATAAAACCACGTCCATTAATTTGGATCGTGTGATTGACCTGGTCAGCGAGAAAGATATAAGCCTGACACAAGACGAACGTGAACTCATCATTGGACGTGTGCATGCCATTCAAAAAACATTTGAAGAAATGCAAAAACCAATTGCCTGGCAGTTGCGTGATCGCGTCGGCACCCGCGTGAAGTGGTATATTGAAGTGGAGGAAGTGAATCGGTGAGCAAGCGCCTTCGCCTTATCCTCACAATTATTATTCTTACCCTCTCCATCTTCCTTTTAGTTTGGGGATATTTGCCCAACCCTCATGTGACTCTTGAACGGATCATCCTGCCAGCAGAGATGCAGATTCCCACGCCCTGACCGCTTCATTCCTGTCCCTTGCCTGTCTTTTGATCAGTAGACCTTTTTCTCCGCGTAACAATTTTCTCATCACCTCCGCATTGACGGTTATTATAGGGTTGTATGCATGTGGCGGGGCAGCGCCTACCACAACGGAACCTTCCGATTCGCCAACTTTTCCTGCGCCTGCTCCTGTTACACAAACTGCGGCGCCGATCATTGTCTCGCCATCACAAATATCGCCCACGCAAGTCGCCGCTGCACCTGCCATCCCTGAGACACGCCGTCTTACTCTGGAGTATCCCCCAAAGATGAAGGCTGGAGCGGAAGGGGATATTGTCCGATTAACGCTCGAGGTGGATGATCTGGGCAATATCACACCGACCGCCCAAATTGGGGGCAGCATCGTTACAGGCGAAGTGGTTGAGATTCCCAATTTGTATGAAACGCATTTCGTCACTGCGGAAGCACGTATTGATCTGGCGGGCGTGGAAGTTCAGCCCTCCGGCTCGATTTATGAACCGATGAAGCCCGGCCAGTCGGTGACTTTTTACTGGAGCATTCGTCTGCAAGAGACGGGAGTGTATCGCGGCACAGTCTGGCTGCATTTGGTATTTGAAGACCGTGTCAGCGGCGAAAAAAGCCGAATGACAGTATCAGCCCAAATCGTCGAGATCGAAGCGGTGGATTTTTTCGGTTTCCCGGTCAACTTCGTGCGTACGTCTGGTGTGGTCGGTTCCGTTCTCGGTCTTGTCGTCGGTTTTCCATTCTTGGATGATATTATCAAGTTTGTTTTTAAGAGTAAAAGAAGCAAGAAAGTGTAGCGCGACATTAATGTCGCGTTACAGAGTGGGGAAAATATATGACGAAAATCACCTAAAATATTGACATGCTGTCATGGGGGCTGGTTTGTTCTGTATGGTACAATTTTCCCGCCTACAAGACTTTTTACGACGGAGAATATTAATGAACGAGTGGCTTTATGTCGGCTTATTTTTCATTGTTGGTTTGATCATTCCCATTGGCGCAATTGGCGCTGGATGGCTATTCGGACCCAAGAAGTCCAATCCCATTAAGCTATCAACCTATGAATGCGGTATCGAGGCAGTTGGCGAAGGATGGGTGCAGTTCAAGGCGCAGTATTATATTTTTGCGCTGGTCTTTCTTGTGTTTGACGTGGAAACTGTTTTCCTTTTTCCCTGGGCTGTAAGACTCAGCCAGTTGGGGTTGTTCGCTGTTGTGGAAGGTATT
>DATEDD010000185.1:0-2552 GCA_035286565.1 Anaerolineales bacterium | reverse complement strand
GGCGCATCGCTTTTATATGATTCTGGCGCGGATGTCATCAATGTGGCAGACAGCCCGATGGCGCGCATGAGAATGTCCGCCTGGGCGGTGTGCGACGTGGTGCAGCGCAAGATCGGTGTGGAAACCACTTTGCATTTCCCAACCCGCGGACGCAACCTCCTGCGCGTGCAGGGTGACCTTCTCGCCGCACATGCCATTGGTTTGCGAAATGTTTTTGTTGTGATGGGCGATCCGACTTCGATTGGGGATTATCCCGAAGCAACGGATAATTATGACCTCGTGCCTTCTGGGTTGATCAAATTGATCAAGCAGGGATTCAATATGGGTATGGATCATTCAGGCACAAGCATCGGTCAACCCACAACCTTTTTTGTCGGCGCAGCGTTGAACCTTTGTCCGCAGGATATGGATACGGAGATAAAAAACCTGCATCGCAAGATCAAAGCTGGCACGGACTTTTTCCTGACCCAACCAATCTATCGCGCAGATGATGGCCCAAAATTGATCAAAGCCTACGAAGCCAAATACGGAAAATTAAACAAGCCGATCCTCGCGGGCATTCTGCCATTGGTCAGCGCGAAACATGCAAACTTCCTGCATCACGAAGTGCCGGGCGTTTTCATTCCTGAAGAAGCGCGAAAGCGGATCGAGTCTGCTGACGACGCGGAGCGAGGCGCAAAGGTGGGTGTGGAAATTGCCATTGAATTGATCGAGGGCATCAAAAGCTGGGCAGGCGGGATATATGTCATGCCGCAATTCCATCGTTACGATATGATCTCTGAAATCATTATGGCGGTGAAGGAATAAAGGAATGAAAGTTTTACGCGGCTTTGTCAGCTTGTTGATTGGATTCGCCGTCGGTTATTTTCTGGCGGTGACGTTTTTCCACTATGCTGATTATTCATCGAACATAGACCGCCTCTTTCTGACCGTTGTGCCTGCTCTGGCTTTCGGCATTCTCCTGTTTGAAACATTGCCAGCCATCTCGCAATGGACAAAGCGAATTTGGGCGCGTTATTCATTCCAATATTATCTCTTCGGTTTCATCTTAACCCTGATCCTTACTTATGGCGCGGTTGGATTCCTGGGTGAAGTATTCCGCACTCCATTCGGCATGGTCCTATTCACTGTCGTTTTTATCGCAATCGGTAGTACGGCTGGATATTATCTCGTCCGCCGCGCGGCGCGTTCAATCCGTGATGGATTTCTAAGCAAGCCGTTGAACGTTATCATCGTTCTCGCCTTGCCATTGCTTTTGTCTGCGATCATTTATGCAAGCCTAAAGTTTCCGTCCATGCTTGTTTGGGAATCTATTCTCATTCCGCAAAAATGGGTTGCTTTATTCCTGATCACAACCATGGCAGGGGGGGTATGTGGATTGGTTGTTTTAGATTTCTGTAATCAAACGGCTGGCCGTTTTTATTCTCAGAAGCAGGCTTCTGGACTCCAAAATTTCATCTCACAAAACCTGCCCGGATTTTACGCAGGCGGAATGTTCTTTCTCATCAATCTCATTCTTGGGCGGGCTTTGAATCAGCCTGCATTAAGTTTTAACAGCGTGCTGTTTGAATCTGACGCAGGCCCGTGGATGTCCATCCTCGCCAGCCCCGAAGGGGATGTCATCAATCGTTCTGTGCATCCTCTGGTATTGATCACCTTGCGTCCGCTCATTCGTTTTGTGGCAGGTTTCATGGGCGAGCATTGGAATCTTGCCGGGATGTTGGTTGCCGCTGCGGCAAGCGGATTATGCGTTTTCATGGCATGGCTCTTCATCAAACGCGCCACGGAATCAAAAACCTACTCCTTTATTTTTGCCATTTTGCTGGGTTCCACTGTCTCGCATCTGCTCTTCGGCTCACTTACCGAGAACTATATTTTTGGCGCTGCTGCGCTGATCTTTTTCTTCTTATTGATCCAGGCGGATGAAAAACGCTTTTCTGTGCTCGTGCCTGCTGGATGGCTCCTTTTTGGAATTACCATTACCAACATTGCGCAGGGTGTGATCGGTTTGTTCTTCAATAAATTTGGGGTTCGCCGCCTCGTGCAATATAGTGTGCTTGTGATGGCCTCCGGCGTTGTGCTAACTACCTTTGTCAGCGTTTTGTATCCCAATGTGCAGACCATCTTCTTTATCCCCTCTGACCTTGCCTTTGAGTTCAATTTTGTGGAAACAACGCAAGAGTCTCCTGCGGAGCATTTGCTTGAGAAGTTTCAAGTGGTCAGCCGCACGATGTTTTTATATGGCGCGGTGGGGCCTCAGCCTCTAAATGTGATCGCAAACAAGGATCCATTCCCCACGATTGACTTCAAGACCTTCGATGTCCGCACGCATCGCCTCGCTTCCTACACAGGACTTGGCAATATTCCACTGGCATTGTGGCTGGTTTTGCTTGCGGGCTCGTTCCTCGTCTTTGTAAAAAATATCCGTTCATCCAGACATCTACCGATGATGCTTGGACTACTTGGAACGCTTATCTTCAATTTTCTCCTGCATATGGTCTACGGCACGGAACTCTTCCTTTACACGCCCTATTGGATCTATGCGCTGGTCT
>DATEDD010000184.1:0-6411 GCA_035286565.1 Anaerolineales bacterium | reverse complement strand
TCAATGATCCTTTTGAACAAATCAAAATCCATGAGCGTCGTATTGACCTTTTCCCTGAACCCGGGAGAAATGGTATAGCACATGGGGCATTTGAGATTGCAGACGGAAGCGAGTTCCAGATCAACAAGCAGCGGATATTCGGATACCTGCTGTTGCTGCGGATACTCCGACCACTTGCGCCGATATTCGGCGTACTCCTGTTCCCATCCATCCCCGCGATTCGCTTCAAAGCGCGCCTCGCGCTCTTCCGTGTCCATCGAGTAGTTACCCTTGTTGATAGGCACGTATCGCTCGTTCAATGTGGTTTCTCCGCTTCAAATACTTGAGCAAGCCCTTGCAGAAATGAGAGCTGCGGTTTCCATCCCAATAAACGATACGCCCTGGAAATGTCTGCAATCGTTTCAGGAATCTCCTGCCTGCGAACTATATCCTCAGAAAACACTTCCAGCCTGGTTCCAGCAATTTTCTGTACAGCATCTACGATCTCTGCAACCGAATATGACTTACCTGACCCCACATTCAGTATGTTTATGCTCCCGCACAGATTCATGGTTCTGCAAAGCGCATCAACCAGATCATCCAGATAAACATAATCCCTTCTTGGTTTAAGATCTTTCAGCCTGATCTGTTTTCCACTGATCACCTGATCAACAATCTCCGGGATGAGAAATTCTTTACGTTGCCCTGGGCCATAGACGTTGAAAGGCCGTACTATCGTGACATTCATGGAGTGTACGTTCGCATAAAATTTACAGGCTTCTTCCGCCAAAACCCTTGATAGTGCGTAAGGGTTGTTTGGTTGAATCGGGTGATCTTCAGTGATTGGTAAAAATTGGGGGATGCCATAAACGTAACCACTGACGTATGTGATATCCGCACTATTTTGTCGGCAGAACTCAAGGGCATTCCAGGTCCCATGAAAATTGATTTTTAGAAACTCTTCCGGTTCCGACCAACTATCAGGAACGTAACTTTTACCAGCCAGATGGAAGACATGATTTACGCGTGGGAATTCTTGCCATGTCAATGGATCTGACACGTCACCATCGCTGCCAGATATTGAAACCACATCATGGCCCTGCTCTTCCAATGTTATGGCTAGCGCGCGGCCAATAAAACCAGAGGCGCCGGTTACCGCAACACTAGCCATGCAGAAAACGAGCCTTCAATTCATCAAACTCTTCATCGGGGATTTCTTAAACCACTGCCTGGCAGACCATGAATACACCCATACTCAGCGATAAGCGTATGAACTACCCCGCAGCAAGCTGCGGGGTATCGAAAGAACTTTATGATAGTTTTCCCCAAGTTGTCACCCCCGAATGTTTTTATCGGGGGCCCAGTCCGAGTTTTGCCTGGATTCCCGCTAAAAGCATGCGGGAATGACGGACCTTGGGAACACTCGAAATGGCCATTACGCAGCAAGCTGCGGGGAATTGACCCAAAGAGATTAAACGGTTTCGTAAGAGGTGGCCGCAAAACCGGATTTTGCAATGGCCCTATTTGAGGCAACATTCTTTTGCTCCGCAAAAATAACCAAGTTTTTATGGCTCAGCGCAGCGCATATTTTCCCTAAAAGCAGAGAGTAGTAACCGCGCCTTCTCAAGGCAGAGGGCGTGACGAAATCGAATAACAACATCTTTCCTTTGTTACAGATGTTTTGACTCACTTCTGAGACAAAAAATATGTTCTCTTCGGTTCCCCATCCGTACGAAAGGAGCGAGTCTCCCTCCATTAAGCAAAATAAAACGCAGCCCGCTCTAATCCGGTTATAGTGATGCCTTTTCATTTCAATGTTATTGATCCTGAATACCGGCACGAGATCAAAGAACTCTTTTATTATCAGCATATTGCAAGTGTTTCCTGGATCGATATTTGAAGCTTTTGGTATGGAAGCACGATCCACCGCATAGTAAATAATTCGGCGTCTCATGTTTATTATTTTTCGAACGGCTGTTTTGATGTTTTTAAAATAACGGGCCGACCGCGTTTTCAGTGTTCCTGTGTCGATTTTCCCCAATATAAAACGACAAATCGCACCTTTGAAAGATAGGGGAATAAGTAAATAACTTACCTCGCGACAAGCGTTAGAAAACCGCTTTTTATACTCTTCGTCGCCCAAGCCAAAGTCTAAGACGGACAAATTGCTTTTCTGACAAAACGCGGCGATTTCAAATAGCAAAACCTGAAGGGGGGAAAACTCTAAATATTTTATATTGATCGCGGGGGTGTGGAACAAGAATGATTCTCCCAATATCATCCCGTAATGGGCGGCGATGATTTCATTTCCATCACGCATGACGGTCAATACTTTATTTTTCTGGTGTGCGCAATAAACGTCGACCCTTTCGTTATCATCGAAAGCGCTTTTGACGCCATCGAGGTTCCAGCGCTCCCGATGCAGATGGGCCAAGGCTTGGACGTCTTCTTTGGAAAACGAGGAGGTTTTGTGCTCACAGGAATACTTAAATCGGCGGGTACCTTTGTTGTATTGCTTTTTCAAACGCCGCTTTTTCAGTATTGCGTTAAATCCTTCTCCTGTCGGTTCCTTTGAGGCGTCAAAAATGTCAACCGTTTGTTGTTGGGTGCTCTTCCTTGTATCAAAGAATGCGATGTTTTCTAAGACAATGGCATCGAATTTATACTTTTTTAAATCGTTGGAAATGTATTTTAGAAATTCATCAAGATGATCGTTCACACAAAAGAAAAAGTTGTAATCAAGGTAATCATGGCCAAGCAGGCTGAACGTATTTAACAAGAGGCCACGAATCGAGCGCTTTTCCTGAATAAAAACCGCGACGCCTATCGTCTGTTCTTCACGGCAAGCGTGGTAAGAAAAGGTTTCCACGTTCCTGAGTTTGGCGATCGACATCAGCTCGTCGAGTGGAGGCAGAAGGCCGGGCAAGCAATCAGGATTAAGAGCTGATTTTAAGGCTTCGAGATCCGGGGTTTTGTCTATTGAGATAGTCACACATTAACTCTGCAAAGTATTTTCAGGAAGCGTTCAAAACCGCACAATCTAGCTTCGATAAAATACTTATCATTCAGATCGTCCAATGAGAGTCGTCCGATCGAAAAAGCATCTTCACGGTCGGGTAGATAATTCAGAAAAGCAGCAGAATAATGATGCTTTTTGCACATATTGATCACGTTGGGAGAAACTTCACTTTTCCCTCCAAACGGATAACTATAAAGATGGGTGTTGTATTTTTCGGAATAGGACTCACATTTTGAGAATTCTTCTCCCAATTGGTCGTCACTCAGTGAGGATAAAATGTCGTGCTTGAATGAATGACAACCGAGGCTATGCCCCATTGTTTTGATCGTTTCGAGTTCTGAAGAGATCATTCCTTCAAACCGCAATCGGTACATTGTTTTATCAATTTTTATTTTCAGGTCATCAAACGAATACTGCCGATTCAGCTCGCCCCTGAGCGAGCCCAATACGGCGTAATTGGAAAGGAGCGTGTTATAAATGTGAGCCCACAAGGAGCGTCTGCTTTCGTTGCTTTGATCGAGCGCAAATTGAGCACCGAGAATCGTGTACTTCCCTGCGGGCACATAGGAAATCCACATGAGCAGTTCATCCGCCCATAAAATGGATCGGCTTTCGAAATAGCAAGCGGGTACAAAGAATAGCCCACTGAGTTTTCGGTCATTGAGTAGTGAAGCAACGATTTCAATATTGTTTTTATATCCATCGTCGAAAGAAACGATGCAGGACCCCGGAATGCCGACTTCAGTGACGATCTTAAATTTAGATTTTATGATGTCCAGTTGCTTAACAAATGAGCTTTCACGACATGAAACACCGAGGTGAAGAAGTTCACTGTCAAAGAGGTCGTCGCTGATCACGTTGTGATAGGTCACGATCGTCTGCCGTTTTTTCTGAATATAAAATAACATTCTGAAAACGCCCATGTGATAGGCTGTTACGTACAGTAGTTTTAGTATAAAGTTTCTCACGGCGATGTCCCGTCCGCAGTGACGGGTCTGGGGATGGCAGAATTGCTTGCATAGGCTACGCGGTCACCGGCTCCGCTTAGTCCTTCCCGTAACCGGGATAACACGGACGTATAGTATTCGTCGTCATCCAGCAATCGCTCTATGGATTCGGTATCTTGCGGCCAGCGCAGGCAACGCTGGAAAAGTGGATAGACCATGTCCGCGACATTGCGGTCATCATCCGCGCACACGCTCACCGGGATTACACCACACATCAAGGCGTCATCCATCGCGCCCGAGAACCAGGAAACCACCAGCCGTGGCTGTAATCTGTCAATGGCATGAAAAACACTAACATCGCTTTTTTCAATCCTCACGTGCCCGGCCGTTTCGTAACCAGGCCAGAAGGTGCCGTCCTCACATGGATGAGGACGTACCCGTATGGGCACTTTCATAGCATTGACCCAGCAAATAAAAGGCAGGATGCGCGATATGTATTCGGTGTCCGGGTAGTATATAGATGCAACGAGTATCTCCCTTGCCATCTGTGATGGAACGAGTGTATGCCTTGATCGCGAATGCGTGGTGACACGCGTTTTCGGTAACCTGTAGCGTATGAAGGCCGCTTCAGCGGCGGTCAAGGCTTCAACTCTACTGAACGCTGGCAAAAGAGTGCTGTGTCGGATCATCCCATGCTGGAGATAACAGGTCGGGAACCCCGCATCCACAGCCGCGAATGCGGGGATATATCCTGTGAGAAAAGCAACTTCGTCCAAGCGAGTCCCCGTCCTCGTTTTAAGAATTTCAAACCAGGCGCGCATGTAGGCGAAATAACCAACCCTCATTCCGACATACGTAAAGAAATCGGAGCGCCAAGGGGCAAGCTCAGGGGGAAGAGCGGCTAGCGCCATCCTCGCAACCGCAAGCGCGCGCGCGAGGGAGCGGAGTCCGGACACGATACCGACGCAGTGCCAGACGGCAAACGAGCCCACGTTGAGTTGGTCTAATCTTCCCACCCCGCCGGCCTGCTTCTCAGAGTACCGCGAGAAGAATTCTTCCTCCCTGTCAGCACCGAAACCAACAAAAAACCGCGTTGGATAATTGCCATCCTGGCTACTCCCATTCCGCGTTGATACGCGTTGCCGGAGTAGCAGCCTGATGAGTTCCACCATCCCCACCAATGAGAGCAGCGGCCATACCAGGCCAAGATGTTGACTCACCTTGACCAAGCCGCCCAGCAGGCTGCCTCGGATGCCGCGCACCATAGGTTCATTTCTGGAAATAGCCTGCAGCAACGGTCCATCGGCCATGGCCCAGTGATATTGAGCGGGAAACTTTTGCAGTTTGTCAGCTAGCATCGGTCAATTATCAGAGTTCCCTCTGTGCTTTGAGTTAGCGTTGTCGCCAAACGAAGGCCGCACTCATAATGTAATTCCATGCCACGCTCATAATGGCGCCAGCTATGCCCGCAACCCACCAGCTATTACCATCTCCATAAACCCAACTTGCCACACCCACATTAGCGATAATGCTTATGGAACAGATAATCTCAAAACGCACAAGCCCAATAATAAAATGCAAACCCTTTAGTTGTTGATCTCTGTAAGTAATGAAATTATTAACAGTAAAATTCTGAGCGATGATTATCATTGTTGAAATAATCTGCGCAATCTCGAAACTTATCCCCGTTGCGAGACCTAATCGCAGTAGCAGCAAATGAAGGATTAGACCGGTCAGACCAACCAAGCAAAAAAGAAGAAAGCGGAATGAAATCATGTTAGCGGTAAGCTTCCCGATAACAAGTGAACCGAAATCAAAAGCAACACGCGCGTCTAGTTTGCTCTCACCATAGAGTCGGTTGCGGAATGTAAAGGGAACTTCCGCGACACGAATCTTTCCGTGTAAAGATGACACAATATCTAGAAGAATCTTAAAGCCCTGCGATGACAGCAACGGCGCCGCCTCCTCTACAAGATCGCGGCGGACCATAAAATATCCACTCATAGGATCGCTCAACTCAACTCTGAGTAATTTGCGAACCAGATTTGTTGACCAACGGCTAGCGCGTGCCCGCCAGTTCGAAAAACACGCAGATGAACCACCCTCGGTATAACGGCTTGCGACAACAAGATCTATATCGTCCTGACGAATTCTCTCAAGCATCGTCAATAGCAGCGAT
The DNA here is from genome assembly GCA_035286565.1 of Anaerolineales bacterium. Classification (GTDB taxonomy): domain Bacteria; phylum Chloroflexota; class Anaerolineae; order Anaerolineales; family Villigracilaceae; genus Villigracilis. The sequence goes on along the minus strand of DATEDD010000184.1, from coordinate 287 downwards.
TCATCATGTTGCATATCAGCATCAATTACTGCTATGTAACGCGCCTGGCTTGCCATCACACCTTCTAAGAAGGCGCCAGATAATCCACGTCGGCCAATTCTCCTAATGCAACGGACCCGTCGATCCTGCCTTCCAATGGAGCGCGCTACGGCCGAAGTTCCGTCAGGCGAGTCGTCATCCACAACCGTGATTTCCCAATCGTAGTCATGCAGTAATTGTCTAATGCTGTCCACAACGATAGGCAAATTCTCCCGCTCGTTGTATGTTGGAATAACGATTGTTAGTTC
>DATEDD010000183.1:0-2370 GCA_035286565.1 Anaerolineales bacterium | reverse complement strand
CCATGATAATCCTGGCCCAGGATCGCATCGAATGTCAGAGTGGCCGGCTGTCCCAATGAGACACTGTTGATGTCCACTTCCGAGACCTGCACATCCACCAATAGATGAGAGAGATCGTCAATCCGAAAACCAATTGTCCCGGCCGTGACTTGATCTCCGGCGGCCGGGTTTGCCTGTGTGACGGTTCCATCAAAGGGCGCGATCAAATTAGTCATATTCAAAGTGGATTGAGCCGCGGCAACGCGCGCTTCCGCGGCGGCTACTTCCGGGGAAGCGGCGCCGCCCAGCAGTCGGTCATAAGCGCGGCGGGCATCAGCCAGGCGGGACTCTGCCAATGCAAGCTCCTTATCTGCCGTGGCAATAGTCTCTGGAGATGCAATTCCTCTGTATTGTCTTACTTTCAACACGCCTAAATCGTAAAAATAATCGGTGATATCTATCTTGCCATTAAGTTTCATTCGCCAGTTATAGGCTTTTTCGTAGGCTTTTTCCGCTTTATCCACAGCGGCCAGCGCTTCCAATCGAGCCGTATCCGATGTGAGCAGATCCTCCAACGCCTTTTTGGCGCTGAGGAGGTCAGCTTCTGCGAGGATAATGTTCTGGCTGAGAGAGGTTTTATCGAGACTGGCCAGCACCTCGTCTTGTGAGACGCGGCTGCCCACTTCCACGTTGACAGCCTGCACGATGCCGCTCGTCTGCCAGATGAGCGAGGCACTTTGTTTTGCCCGCACACTTCCGGTTGCGCCGACAGTTGCCACTAGATTGCCGCGCTCAACTTTTGTAGTTTGAAAGAGCGGCGCACTCTCGCCTCTCGTGCTGAAGTAGCCGATGGCAAGCAGAACCGTCATAACAACGCCTGTTATGATCCACGTTCTGCGGGAAAATCTTGCAAAGAATTGTTTCATTATGATTTATCCTCCGGGAATACAGCCTGCCTGTGTTGAAGCATTTTTACGCGACTGCGTGATAACTTGAGTTTAGAGTTCATTTTGTTATCCCTTGTATCAGTTGTATCAGCATTTGCTCTTGCAAAATACGTTATTCCATCAATCAGGGTCGTGCAAGCAGTCTACTATATATACGAGGTTCACTGTGATTTTATTCGGTAAATAAGAAACATGACTCACTCCGAAATTAATCTTTCGTGGGCGAGTTTGTTTTTTAAGAACAACAAAAGACGCTGATTTTGCCTTTAATCAGTGAAAATCCGCGTAATTCGCGGCAAAAAAACTATGACGCGAACTTCTTAAGAACCAACTCTAAACTCAGTGATGAGTCTATCCAATTAATATGTAAAAATTGTGTAGGTTTTGGAAACCCCTTTTCTATTCTAATTCAGGTTTACAGAATCATTGGTCTTTCTGTGCTGGGATTAATAAAGGTCTAGCGAGAAAATATGACGATTGTCGTCTGGTTTGGTGACATATAAGCCTGTGTCTGTCCAAATAGATTAGGTATCATCATCAAAAGCTTTTAGATGTGAGAACACACAATTTTTCGGAGGCAGTATGCAGGCAGTCCCCAGTGAGTATTTGGAAATTGACCGGAAAGAACGCGCCAACCGGCCATTCTTTGATCTTGACCTGCGCGCCCCTGAGGTACGGACTTGCGACTTCGATGATGTAGTCATTGAATTTGATCCAGAACGCGCCATGTTGGAAGCGGCGCGCTGTATCCATTGCCCGGATCCTGCCCCCTGCATGACGGCTTGCCCGACCTCAAATGACATCCCCTCTGCGATGTGGTTAATTGAACAAGGACGTTTTGTGGATGCAGCTGGCATATACCATAAGACCAGTTCCCTGCCAGAGGTTTGCGGACGCGTATGTCCGCATGAAGCTCTATGCCAGGGTTCCTGTGTTTTGAACAAACATCATCAGCCTGTGCTTTGCGGTGAGCTGGAAGCTTTTACAGTGGACTATGAACGCCGAGCGCATGGATACGTCATCCCAGTCGGCGCACCCAATGGAAGGAAGGTCGCCATCATCGGCGCCGGCCCCGCCGGAGTCGGATGCGCTGATCTGCTTGTGCAAAAGGGCTATCAGGTGACGATTTTTGAATCCAAGCCTGCGCCCGGTGGATTGCTTGTTTACGGTATCCCGAATTTTAAATTACCAAAGGACGTTTGGCAGGAAAAATGGGAGGAGTTTGAACGTGCCGGCGTAAAATTTTCGCCAAACACTTACATCGGAAAAGACAAAACCATTGACGATTTATTTAAAGATGGTTTTGAAGCTGTGTTCATTGGTGTGGGTTCTGAAATTGATGCGAAAATGGAAGCTGCGCCCGGCACAGATTTACCCGGGGTATATGAAGCTACTGACTTTCTCATCCGCGGAAATGTAGGTCCTGATCTGCTCCCGGAGGACA
>DATEDD010000182.1:0-3717 GCA_035286565.1 Anaerolineales bacterium | reverse complement strand
CCTGGAGATGATCAGCCCGGATTTGGCCGGTAAAATCTTTTGGGACGGCTTTCAATGGCTGACAACTCATCTGCTTATTATTGCACTGCCGGTGTTTGCTGTTCAATTCACAGATCACAAACTTCGTAAACCAAGAGCGTTATTCCTGGCATCCTTCCTTGTGCCGACTCTGTTCACATTGATCCTTGCCACAAATACCTATCACCATTGGATCTACAATAACGCGACTCTGGCCCCCGGTTTCCCATTCTCCGTTTTACTTTACAACGATACCCCTGTTTTTTTTGGATATGCCATCTACGGCTATGCCGTTATGATTTGGAGTCTTTACCTCCTGCTGCTCCGCATCATTCGACCCCACGGCTTATACCGAACTCAAATCATCTTAATCATTCTTGGATTTTTGATCCCGATCATCGGTTCCCTCTTTTCCCTGTTGAACATCAACATCGTGCCACAGCGCGACATCACTCCATTCACGGTTGCCGTCGGAAATTCAATCATTGCGTGGGGCTTGTTCCGTTTTCGAATATTTAAAGTTGCACCGATTGGGCGTGACCGTGTATTCGAAGCCATGATGGAACCTGTCGTCATTTTAGACAACCAGAACCTGATCGTGGATATTAATTCCGCAATGTTGGCATTGCTTGAAAAAAAGGCGGACGAAGTGATAGGCGAACCCGCCAAAATCGTATTTGACAATTTTCCCATCCCAATAAAAATGTATACGCATGTTTCATATGCGCGCGCAGAAGCCATCTTTAATACTGGAAAAAAACAAATCCATTATGAATTGACCATCTGGCCCCTTTATAATACGCAGCGGGAAATGCTGGGACGCATCTATATCTCACACGATATTACCGCACTCAAAGATTTGGAACATAAACTCCGTAATCTCAATACCGAGCTTGAGGATCGTGTTGTTGCCCGCACGCGGGAATTGGCGGATGCATACGACACCATGCTCGAGGGGTTCGCACGCGCACTGGAATTACGCGACAAGGAAACTGAAGGTCACTCCCGCCGCGTGACAGAAAATACAATGAAAATCGCACAGAAAATGGGAATATCCGGTGAAGCTCTTGAAGATATTCGCAGCGGCTCCATTTTGCATGATATCGGAAAAATAAGCATTCCTGACAAAATCCTGCACAAGCCTGATAAACTGACCATTGAAGAACGGGAAATTGTGCAACAACATCCGGAAACCGCCTATAAACTTCTACTGCCTATCACCTATCTTAATAAAGCCATTGAGATCCCTTTCTCGCATCACGAGAAATGGGACGGTACAGGATACCCGCAAAAATTAAAGGGGAAACGCATTCCCGTCTCAGCCCGTATCTTTGCCATCGCAGACGTTTGGGATGCCTTAAGTAATGATCGTCCATATCATGAGGCCTGGTCGCGCGAAAAAATAATCCGCTACTTCATAGACGAATCGGGCAAACACTTCGACCCCGAGATCATGAACATCTTTTTAGAGATGTTGGAAAAAGGTGAAATATAATCAAAATCGCTCCTGCATTATTCAATCATGTACGGGAAGAAAGATTTATATGTCAGACCCAATTTACGTCGTAGGCCACATCAACCCAGACACCGATGCAATCGCTTCCGCCATGGGTTACGCCTGGCTGTTGCGAGAACGTGACAGCGCAAACGCTGTTGCCGCCCGCGCCGGGGCACTTAACGCGCAAACCTCTTGGGTGTTAAAAACCCTCAACATCGAAGCGCCCACTCTGCTCACCGATGCCTCGCCTCGTTTCGGTTCTGTCATGCGCCGCCTCGATACCATTCGTCCGGATTCACAACTCGGCGCGGCCTGGATCCTCGCCAGCAAAACCGGCGGACTCGCCCCTGTTGTTAGCGAAGATGGTATTCCATACGGCATGATCAACGGCTTGAGCCTTTTTAAATATTTCACTGATACGCTCGGCCCACGTCCCGGCGATACAACCGTACGCGAAATGATGGCAGAAAAATGCAAGGATGCGGCAGATACAGCCGTCCCTCAGTATCGGGCCAACGCGCATATTCGCGATTCGCTCAATAAATTATTACGGCTTGAATATAATGATTATTGGGTTGTGGATGAGCAGGGTGTTTACATGGGCATTGCGCATCAGCGCGAAGTATTGAATCCGCCGCGTCTTAAGATTATTCTCGTGGATCACAATGAACCCCGGCAGGCAATCGCCGCGCTCGAAGAGGCAGAACTACTAGAGATCCTCGATCATCACCGACTCGGCAACCCCCATACACATCAACCGATCCGTTTCACTGTGGATACCGTGGGATCTACTTCGACGCTGGTGACTGAACTAACCGCCGAGGCGGGGCTTTCCATGCCGCCAGAGCTTGCCGGCACGCTTCTAGCTGGACTGGTATCTGACACGCTCATCCTGACATCTCCCACCACGACACAGCGCGACAAAGACGCCGCCGAACGCCTGGCTCGCTGGGCATTTGTGGGCGGAAGTCCGCTCACAGGCAAGACGACTGAATCCTACGGAAAAGAGGTGCTAATCGCCGGAGCAGGGCTCTCCCACCGTGACCCGAAAGATGTGGTCAGCACGGATATCAAACCTTTCGAAGGCGGCGGATTCAAATTCGCAGTCGCCCAAGCCGAAGTGACAGACATTCTGCAACTCACCGAACATCTTAAACCATTACATAATGCACTTAACGACCTGCGCGACAAACGCGGACTTAATTTCGCCATGCTCCTCGTCACAGACATCGTACGCGGAACAAGCCGCCTGCTTATTTCATCCAATGCCCCATCTGTTTTAGATGATCTGCCTTACCCTCCATTAGCAGACGGCACGCGCGACGCGCAAGGCGTGGTTTCAAGAAAGAAACAGTTGTTGCCTGCTGTGCTGGGATTGTTGGAGAGATAAATGGAATTTCAGAAATTGATCGACAGAGCCATTGCAGTCCGCAAACAATATTCAGAAAAAGAACAAGCCTTATATGGTTCTTCCTGGACAAGCGAGGAAATCGCGCTCGGTTTTGTCGGTGACGTTGGCGACCTGGTAAAACTTATCGTTGCAGAAAATGGAAAACGAAATATCCCAAATAGCAAAGAAAAACTGGAACATGAACTATCCGATTGCTTATGGTCAATCATTGTTCTAGCTGAATTACATGGAATTAGTTTGGAAAAAGCTTTTATGAATACAATGGATGAAGTTGAAAAACACATGATTGAGCCGTAAATTGTTTTTTCATCCTCCTCCTGATTGTGATTCCCTGAGAGTAGCGAAGGGTCTCTTACATTACCATCTAGAATCTTCGCTGTCGCTCACATCGTCCCGACACTTGCGCCGTACGCCAGTGCGGTGTGCTCTTTCGGGAGAGTAACACACAGCAATACATCATCCGCCGCGAGGCATTTATTACGGTAAAATGGATATATGTTTAAGCCAGCAAAAAGTCTGAAAAAAACGTCCTCCCGTCTCTTAAACCAAAAAGATAAGGGGGCACCTGATGAGCAATAGTGATGCCGTTCTGTTGCGCCACATTATCATGGCAATAGAACAGGTCGAACGTTATACAAGGGGTATGTCTGAAAGCGAATTTCTCTCACGCAGTATGGTTCAGGATGCAACCGTCAGGCAGATCGAAATTATCAGCACAGCAGCCAGCAACATATCCCTTGAATTCCAGAACGCTCACCCAAAGTTAGCCTGGTCAAAGATGATCGGCCTT
>DATEDD010000181.1:0-3509 GCA_035286565.1 Anaerolineales bacterium | reverse complement strand
AAAAAAGACTCCGCCACCTTCACATCCACACCGCTGGAAGATCTAACCAAGGAAGAATTGCTTACCATCCTTCAAGCCAATCTTTCATCAGGCGCATACAATAAATTGAACAATGAGAAAACCATGGAAACACGTTTACAGGGAGAGCTGTACACGCTCTTTCTTGAACGTCTCATTCAGTTGGACATAAAAAAAACCTGGTCATTTACCGAGTCCATCATGCGCGCAGGCGCGATACGCACTGAAGCGGCGGAAAAATATCCTGATGCAAAACTCGAATTTCGTTCCTGGCTTACACCTCAATTCCTGACCAGTCCCATGTCATCCAAGGCGGAGTTTGCAGGAGTCCGTACGGCTATTTTGGGATCGTTATGGCTGGTGGGGATCGCGCTCCTCTTTGCCCTGCCCATCGGCACAGGCGCAGCAATTTACTTGCAGGAATATGCCCCGAAGAACTGGCTCACGGGCATCATCCAAACGAACATCAATAACCTTGCAGGTGTGCCGAGCATTGTTTACGGGATGTTGGGGCTGGCGATCTTCGTGCGTGTGCTGGCGCCGCTCACAAGCGGAAGTATGTTCGGGGTCACAGATTCAAACGGACGCACTGTTCTCTCCGCAGGCTTGACGATGGGCATATTGATCCTGCCGCTGATCATCATCAACGCGCAGGAAGCCATCAAAGCCGTGCCTGATTCGTTACGCCAGGCTGCGTATGGCGTTGGCGCCACAAAATGGCAGACCGTCTGGCATCACATTCTGCCGAATTCCATAGCGGGCATTCTCACCGGAAGCATTCTCGCGCTTTCGCGCGCGTTGGGTGAAACCGCACCGCTCATTGTAGTGGGCGCATCCACTTTCATCAGCGTGGACCCGAGCGGACCCTTCTCCAAATTCACAGCACTGCCCATTCAAATCTACCAATGGACAACCCGCCCTCAATCCGAATTTCATGCCATTGCCGCCAGCGCAATCATTGTCCTGCTTGTCATGTTACTTACCTTGAACGCAACTGCAATCCTGCTCCGTAATCGTTTCCAGAGGAAATACTAATCATGGAAAATATTCAGACACCAGAATACGCAATCGAAACAAAAAGCCTCTTCATCTTCTATGGCAGTTTCGCTGCAGTAAGCGAAGTAACCATGAAGATCGAAAAGCAGAAGATCACTGCCATCATTGGACCTTCGGGGTGCGGCAAGTCTACACTGCTGCGTGCCTTCAACCGCATGAATGACTTCGTGCCAAGCAGTTACGTCACAGGTGAAATCCTTATGCAGGGACAAAACCTCTACGGCAAGGAAATTGACCCCGTGGAAGTACGCCGCAAGATCGGCATGGTCTTCCAAAAACCAAATCCGTTCCCAAAATCGATTTACGAGAATATCTCGTGGGGCGCAAAGATCAACGGTTTCAAAGGAAATATGGATGAACTCGTGGAGCAATCCCTGCGCAGTGCGGCGCTTTGGGATGAAGTAAAGGATAAACTCAAAAAGAGTGCCTACGAACTCTCAGGTGGACAGCAGCAACGCCTGTGCATTGCGCGGACGATTGCCATTCAACCCGAAATCATTTTGATGGACGAACCCGCCTCTGCGCTTGACCCGATCTCCACGCTTCGCATTGAAGAACTCATGCAGGAGTTGAAAAAGGATTACACGATCATCATCGTCACCCACAACATGCAGCAAGCCGCGCGTGTTTCGGATTACACTGCCATGATGATGATCGACGACAACCGTTCAGGCGGCGTGATCGAATTTGATAAGACCAAAACCATCTTCACCCGTCCCAAAGATAAGCGCACGGAAGATTATGTGACGGGAAGATTCGGATAGGAATGTATACCGGTAGACATAACACGTAAACATGTTCCTCCTTGTCTACTTGTATACCTGTTTACTTGTCTACTTAAGAAAGGATAACCATGACCAAATCCAAAGTATTATTTTTATGCACAGGCAATTCCGCGCGCAGTCAGCTCGCTGAAGGAATACTGCGTGCATTGGCAGGGGAGCATTACGAAATATTCAGCGCAGGTACAGAACCAAAGGGCAGCATCCTGCCCGAGGTCCAGGAAGCGATGCGTGAAGTTGGAATTGACATATCGGGTCAGTGGTCAAAGTCCGTTATGGAATATATGGGCAAAGTCAACTTCGGATATGTCATCACTGTTTGCGCCGATGCCGAGGAAAATTGTCCCGCAGTATTTCTTAACATAGGGACACACGAACATTGGCCCTTTGACGACCCCGCAAAATTTGTTGTGGAGGACGAGCAGCGCCTCACACATACCCGACGCGTGCGCGATCAAATTGAAGAGCGCCTGCGGCTTTGGCTGAAAGAACAAGGCATCACGCCAAAAGAGTATCGTTAATAGTACAATAACCAAGTCATGTACAGCGACATAAATGTCGCTGTACGCATCAGAGGTAATTATGATCCGAAAAACTTTTGAAAATGAGATCCAGCAAGTAAAAGATGAAGTGCTCCTGCTTGGCTCGATGGTGGAACATGCCATTATCGCATCGGTAGAGACATTGAAGAAGCGCGACATCAAAGGCGCAGAGAAGATCATCGCCGAAGATAAAGAGATCAACAAAAAACGATTCGCGATTGAAAATCAATTAATGATATTGATCGCCACACAACAGCCTATGGCGCACGATCTGCGTCTGCTTGCTTCATGCATGGAAATTATTTCCGAGTTGGAGCGCATGGGTGATTACGCAAAAGGGATTGCGAACATTAACCTCCGCATGGGCGAAGAGCCTTTGCTCAAACCATTGATTGACATCCCGCGCATGGCGCAAATCGGCACGAATATGCTCCACCGTGCCTTGTCCGCCTTTATCAATGAAGATGTGGAAGCCGCGAAAGCAATTCCTGTTGAGGATGATGTGGTGGATGCTCTCTACAATCAGATCTATCGCGAATTGATGACCTTCATCATTCAAGACCCAAAAACCATTGAGCGCGCAAACTGGCTCTTATGGGTGGCGCATAATCTCGAGCGCGTCGCAGACCGCGTGACCAATATCTGCGAACGCACCCTGTTCATTGCGACTGGTGAGTTTAATGAGATCAAATCCAGCGACGATGAGTTTTGGAAGAAATAGAAGTAAGTGATCAGTAATTAGTAATCAGTAAAGAGTGGACACAGAAAACTTGTGTCCACTCTTTACATTAACAGAATTGGCAAGCACAGGAGTAACTACCAAACCGATCCGCGCGACCACCAAACTACACAACTATCCAACTAATTATCCCATTCTTCCTGTAATATACGCTTCGGTCAATTCTTCCTTTGGTCTTGTGAACATCTGATTTGTGGGCGCAAACTCTACCAACTCCCCAAGCCAGAATAATCCTGTGTAATCTGAAACGCGCGCAGCTTGCTGCATGTTGTGCGTCACGATGACAATGGTGTAGTCTGTGGCGAGTTCGCGCATCAGCTCCTCGATCTTGAGCGTGGCGATCGGGTCGAGCGCGGAGCACGGCTCGTCCAT
>DATEDD010000180.1:0-3900 GCA_035286565.1 Anaerolineales bacterium | reverse complement strand
CCTCGATTGGTGGAACGGCAACCGCACCCCGCTGGTGGACGCGGACTTAAGCGGCCTGTTCATTGGTTGCACGCTGACATCAAAACCCGAAGAAATGTATCGCGCCCTGATCGAGAGCACCGCCTTCGGCACACGCTGGATTATTGAAACCTTTGAAATCCAGGGGGTACCGGTCAATTCCATTGTGGCGGGAGGCGGGCTGGTAAAAAACAACCTGCTCATGCAGATTTATGCAGATACCACCGGGCGCGAGTTCACCGTCTCGGCCTCACCGCAGGTTTCGGCTCTCGGCGCGGCTCTGCTCGCTTCTGTTGCGGCAGGCAGTGAAAATGGCGGCTACAGCAATCTGCAACGAGCCGCCGCTTGCATGGTGCCTAAACCTGTGCAGACCTTTCAGCCCAACACTCAAAATAAAAAAACCTACGATCTTTTGTACAACGAATACCTGCGCCTGGGTCGCTACTTTAGTGAAGACAACCATATTATGAAGACCCTGGCCGGTTTGCGTAAACTGTCCTGACGATTGGTATCTTGATGACAAAACCTTCCTTTCTTGCTATTGACCTCGGTGCTGAAAGCGGACGCGCCATTCTCGGCCATATCGATGACCACCTGGTTTTGGATGAAGTTCATCGGTTTCCAAACGGCCCGGTGCGCGTGGGAGACCATATTCACTGGGACGTACTAAGATTGTGGAGTGAGATACAAAATGGTTTGCGTATCGCGTCTGATCATAGCGCCGGTTCGTTGGCTGGAATGGGACTGGATACCTGGGGCGTGGATTTTGGCCTGCTCGACTCGTCTGAACGATTGATAGGGAATCCTTACCACTATCGCGATTCGCGCACAAACGGGATGATAGAGTCTGTCTGTCGAATTGTCCCCCGCGAAAAAATCTACGACCAGACCGGCATCCAATTCATGCAATTGAATACCTTGTTTCAATTATTCGCCATGCGCCAGGAGAATGATCCGGCCTTGCAAAACGCCAGGGTTTTCCTAACCATGCCAGATTTGTTCAATTTCTGGCTGACGGGACGCAAGGCAAATGAGTTTACAATTTCCACCACCACACAATGTTACGACTCGCGCAAAAAAGAATGGGCGATGGAATTGCTCGCGGCGTTAGATATCCCCCAATCCATTTTTCAGCCTGTCATCCAGCCTGGGATCGCGCTGGAACAACTGCGCCGCTCGGTTGCCGAAGAGACCTCCTGCGCTCGCATTCCTGTTGTGGCAGTCGGGTGCCACGATACGGCTTCTGCAGTTGCAGCTGTCCCGGCTGAGGATGCGGATTTTATCTATATCAGTTCTGGAACATGGTCCCTGATCGGCATTGAGTCTGATGAGCCGATCATTGATGCCAGAAGTCTCAGTTATAACCTGACGAACGAGGGAGGCGTTTGCAACAAGATTCGCTTCCTGAAAAACATCATGGGAATGTGGCTGTTACAGGAAAGCCGCCGTGAGTGGGCAAAAGCCGGAAAAAACTACTCGTATGATGATTTAACCAGCCTGGCAACTCAAGCCCCACCCTTAAAATCGCTCATCTTTGTCGGCGACGATCGTTTTCTTTTGCCCGGCAACATGGTTCAACGCATTAAGGAATTTTGCCGGGAAACCAACCAACCTGTGCCGCAGACCGACGGTGAAGTTGTGCGCTGTATTCTCGAAAGCCTGGCGCTGGAATACCGCTGGAATACGATGAAACTGCGCGAGCTATCGGGCAGATCCCTGCCGGTTATTCATATCATCGGTGGCGGATCGCGCAACTGCCTGCTCAACCAGTTTACTGCTGATGTCACTGGATGTATGGTAATGGCTGGGCCAGTGGAGGTGACTGCCATCGGCAACATTGTGATGCAGGCCATCGCGCTCGGATACCTGCCATCCCTGGCTGAGGCGCGCGCGCTGGTCCGCCGTTCCTTTGACGTGTCATCCTACCAGCCGGGGAATACCTCCCTCTGGGATGAGGCGTACATCCGCTATTTCAAATTACGGAAACAGGAGAAGTTGAAATAATGTTGAAAGGAATTTCGCAGGCAATCTCACCTGAGCTTATCAAAATCCTTATGGAAATGGGACATGGCGACGAGATTGTGATTGCAGATGGAAACTTCCCTGCCGCAGGCCTCGCCCAAAGATTGGTGCGCGCCGACGGGCTGGGTATCCCTGTGCTGCTGGATGCCATTTTACAAATTTTTCCACTGGACCAGTATGTTGAAAAACCCGTTGCACTCATGTCTGTTGTGCCTGGCGATCCGTACAAGCCGCTTATTTGGGATGAGTATCAGAACGTCATCATAAAACATGAACCTGCATTCACCAAATTTGAATCTGTGGAGCGTTTTGAATTTTACGAACGCGCCAAAAAGGCATTTGCGGTTCTTGCCACCAGCGAGATGGCGCTCTATGCCAATATTATTCTGAAAAAGGGTGTGATCAAGGAGTGAATGCAAAGCTTTCGCCTGATTGATTCGAGCAAATTGGGACACGAAAACGTGACACCTTATGCAAGCCTGACGCAAGTCACACACTTTTTTACCGACACAGGCATCAGCGAAGAATGGAAATCCCGGCTGAAAAACGCCAACATACCGTTTACCATCTGCGAAAAAAATGCATCCATAGCTTATCAACCCGACAATAATCGGGATGAAGCATAACCTGAAAGGCAAATCATGATTCAACCTCCATACCCTGAACTGGAGGACCTGCTTACCATGATAGGTGAAGCAGGTCGTCATATCGCCGAAATCGAAGCCAGTGAAGGCGCGGCGGGGAATGTCTCCGTCTGTTTGCGTTGGCCAATTGAGATTCGCACACGCTTCCCATTGGCGGATGAATTCGAACTGCCCCAGCCTGTGCCCGAACTGGCAAATGCGACCTTTATCGTCAGCGGTTCAGGGCGGCGTTTGCGTGAAATCATTGACGAACCGACTGCGAGCCTGGCCTGCATTGTGGTCAATGAAGGCGGGCGTACCGGAAAACTTCATACATCATACAATCGCCGCTTCGAGCGCGTGACCAGCGAATTCAACTCGCATCTCGCTGTGCACTACGATCAGATTTGTTCCAGTGGCACAAACTTCCATGCCATCATCCACGCCCAACCTGTTAACCTGACCTATTTGAGCCACATCCCGCGCTACCAGGATGAGCAATATTTGAATACGCATCTCTTGCGCTGGCAACCAGAGACGGTTATCAACCTGCCCGAGGGGATTGGTTTTCTCCCGTTCTGTATTCCCAGTTCACCCGAATTGATGGAAGGCAATGTGGCATCCCTGCGAAAACACCGGATTGTCATCTGGGCAAAGCATGGCGTGATGGCGCGCTCGGACGTTTCCGTCAAACGCGCCGCCGACCGGGTGGAGTATGCCGAAACCGCCGCCAAATACGAATGTCTTAACCTGGGTGTTGGGGAGGTTGGTGAAGGCTTGAGCACAGATGAAATCCGCGCCATTTGCAAAACATTCAATATTCAACAAAGTATTTTTTAATCGTCATTGAACATGCCATTTGTGAAATTGTATGCCAACCTGCGAAAACTCGCAGGGACAAAGGAAGTGCCCATAATGGAAGCAACCATCGGGGCGGTGCTGAACGAACTGGTGAAGCGGAATCCGCCACTCGCTGATGTCATTCTTGAGAATGGCGGACTCCGCCCGCATATCGTCATCACACTTAATGGACATAATGTGGTCGATCTGAATGTACAAGTAAACGAGCAGGATGTCGTCGCAACTTTTCCGCCCATCGCAGGCGGCTAAGGAGAAGATCATGGCTGGTTGGTCGGAAAAAATATTGGATATTGATTTGAGTAAGAAGACCTATAAGACCTATCCACTGGATATGGAAATGGCGCGCCTTTTTATCGGCGGGCGCGGACTCGGTGCG
>DATEDD010000179.1:0-3961 GCA_035286565.1 Anaerolineales bacterium | reverse complement strand
TGAAGCGGCGGCAATTGCAAAGCGAACGGATTCTTCCAGCCTCCAGCCTTTGAGATAGCCATAGATAAAACCAGACGAAAAAGTTGCGCCCGCGCCGGAACCATCCACTGCTTTCACTTTGGGCGCATAAACCCTGACAATCTTATCACCTTGCACCACCAAACAGCCCTGACTCGCCATGGTAATTATTGCGGTTTTGATGCCAGCCTTGAATAATTTTCTAGCCACGGAAAGCATGGCTTGCTTTTTACCGATCTGCGCAGCGTCTGTCACGGCCTGACAAATCGTGGCACGGCTGGCATACTTTTTCAATATCTCAGGGTCCTTATGTCCATGCTCCAAATTGAGGAACACAGGTACATTCGCGCGATTGGCTTCGTCCATGGCGCGCATAATGTGATCGCCGTCATACCAGTCCACGTAAAGCAGTTTTGTTCTTTTGATAAGCGAAAGGTCGGCAGAATCAAGCGTACTTAATATTTCAGGCGAACGCTGCCAGAAATAAGTGCGCGCACCTTTTTTATCAGACACATTCACTTCGATGGGCGTTTTATATTTCTTTGTAAAACGCACCTTGCCCTGCACACCCCAATTTTTCAATCTGGCCGCAACATCATGCCCCAACAGATCGTCGCCAACGGCTGTGCCGATCATGGCGGTTGGCACATCCCATTGACGAAGCGCGCAGGCGATGATCGCGGCGTCATCATAGACATATTCGCTGACCTGGTGAACAATTGCGCCAGTATTATGTTTGGGCAAGCGATCCAACGCCATGATGTAGACGGGAGTCAACATGCCGAAACCAACATATTCGGGGGGAGATAGTTTTTTGTTAGGCATATTAAGAATTAAACTCAAAGTGCGCGAAGTACATAAAGGGGGAAACCTTTGACTGTACTTCCTTTGTACCTTTGTGCCCTTCGTGTTTAAACTTCATTTTCACCCGCGCGCGCGCTCGCCTTTGGGATCGAATAACACAGACGCGGTCACTTCCGCTTCGCGGCGACCCTCGATCAGGTCCACGCTGAAGCGATTGCCTTGCTTGGCTAATTCAGTTGGTAGATAAGTATACAGGATGTTCTTTTTCACTGTGAAGCCATATCCGCCACTGCGTACGCGGGTCAATACTTTCCCTTCGTGATAGACCGCTTCGCCACCATAGATTTGAGTGAAGTCATCGCCATCAGTCAAGACGAGTGTACAAAGTTTACGTTTGATCCCTTCGGCTTTTTGTTTGACCAAAGCATCGCGCCCGATGAAATCGCCTTTATTAAGATGAACGCAGAAACCAAGCCCGCCTTCGTAGGGAGTTTCCATCGGAGTTATATCAGAAGTGAAATAGCGGTAGCCTTTTTCAAGGCGCAAAGAATCCAACACTTTGTAACCGCCCACTTCGAGACCAAATTCCCTGCCAGATTCGATGAGCAGATCCCAAACCATCGTGGCTTTATTATTTGGGATATAAAGTTCCCAGCCAAGTTCACCCGCGTAGCTGACGCGCTGAGCATGAACTTTCGCGCCGTTAATGTCAATGGATTTGGTCATCAAATATGGGTGTTTTTTGTTTGAGACGTTATCGCTAGTTATTTTCTTCAACACGTCGCGGGACTTTGGTCCCCACAGTGCGAGACAGGCATAATCCTGTGTAATATCGCAAATGGAGACTTCGCCGTCTTTTTCATCCACGTGCATTTCGCTTCGCGTGCGTGCAAGATCATTGCCGATAAAACCCGAACCCGTGATGACCCAGAAATGATCTTTACCCAAGCGAGTGACGGTTAAATCTGATTCGATTCCGCCGCGCGTGTTCAAGAATTGAGTGTAGATTGCGCTTCCAACAGGTTTGTTGATGTCACTATCCGTTAGTCTCTGCAGCAAAGGTAAAGCACCCTTGCCTTTCACTTCAATTTTGCCAAATGAAGTCAGATCAAACAACGTGACTCTTTCGCGCGTGGCTTTATGTTCCTCTCCGACACGTTCAAAGAATGACGGCTTGTTCCATCCCCATTCGCGTTGGTCTTCGCCCATGC
Organism: Anaerolineales bacterium; assembly: GCA_035286565.1. Classification (GTDB taxonomy): domain Bacteria; phylum Chloroflexota; class Anaerolineae; order Anaerolineales; family Villigracilaceae; genus Villigracilis. Next base: position 1,928 of record DATEDD010000179.1, on the reverse strand, counting down.
GGCGTGACTCTTTACCTGGCTGGAAATAATTAACACGCTCCCAACCAAATTTTTCACCGAACACCGCGCCATGTTCCAGTAAACGGTAATGAACAGGGCTGACCCGATGAGGTCTGGCCAATTCGTGTTCATCATGCGGGAAGCGCAGACGATAATAATACTTCACGCTTTCTTTTGTTCGTTCCGCGGCGTAGACATGATCTGAATAATAATTGCCAAAACGCGTGGCGCGATAGGCATACACATCCATCGGCGCTTCACCGTCAATGATCCACTCCGCCATCAACTTACCCATGCCGCCCGCGCCGCCGTATCCATTCAAGGACATGCCTGCCGCCATCCAAAATCCGCGCACGCCGGGCATCGGTCCGAGCAAAGGCTGGCAGTCAGGTGTGTACGCGCCGGGATGACAAACCAGTGTGATGATTCCTGCCTTATCTAAAAACGGCAAACGACGAATCGCGCCTTCAAGCAGCATTTCAAATTGGTCAAAATTCGAGGGCAGTGTCGCGCTTCCATGTTCCCACGGCACACCGTCAATCCACCTTGCGAGCGGCGAAGGCTCGTAGCCGCCGATCACAAGTCCGCCCTGCTCCTGACGCATATAAACCAAATTATCCGGGTCGCGCAGACATGGCGTATCGTGCGTGAACTCATGGCCCGGCACAGCCTTCAACGCGATATGTTGATGATCCACAGGAGTCGTCGGGATGTGAATACCCGCCATCGCGGCAATGCGCGGTGCCCAGAGTCCAGCCGCATTGATAACGATCTCGCATCGTATCTCGCCTTTATCTGTTATTACTCGCTCGATATTTCCCTGCGCCGTAACTTTGATCCCCGTCACGCGCGTGTTCGTATAGATCGTCACGCCCATTTCTTTGGCAAACTTCGCCATTGAAGTGGTGGTCGTATAAGGATCAAGCTGCCCATCACGTGGGAGATAAATGCCGCCGTATAAATCCTTCCTGGAAATTTGCGGCATGACCTTCAACGCTTCATCCGGCGAGATGACCTCCACTTCGAGACCCAAGGCCTTCGCGCGGCTCACGCTTCTTTCCAATTCTTTGAGTTGTTCTTTGCTCGACGCTACTCTTAAACTTCCAACATGGTCAAACAAGCCCAATTCGCTGTACAACTCAATGCTATACATGCGGAACTTGAGCATGGCTTGGGATGTCGCGAACTGGGTCACAAGTCCCGCCGCGTGAGACGACTCCCCGCTCGCGAGCTCGCCTTTTTCCAAAATCACAACATCCTTGCGGCCATACTTCGCAAGATGATAGGCAATGTTGGCTCCGTAAATCCCACCGCCGATGATGACAATCTCTGCTTGAGTCTTCATTCAATTCACCTTTTATTTTGCGTAGGGCAGATTCTGTAATCCGCCTGGTATCCATTTGCCGTCGTTAGAGAACGACGACTACGCAATTATTTTTTCACTTCCACCAACCAACCCTCAAACTCTTTCGAGTCCATCTTTTCTACTGCCCTGCCCCAGCGTTCCTCAGCCCAACCCCAAAAATCAAAATCAATTGTTGAGATGTTCGCCTGAATTGCGGCCCACAATCCCCAGCCCACATCTGACATGATCATATTCAGTTTCATACGCGCGATCATATCAGGTCTTGCTCTTCCAAAGTATGCCGCGCAGACTTCGTTTATCTGCTCGTCATTAAACTGCATTTCCTGGCAGGTATTTCCCAACTCAAAGGTGGGGTCGTTGTTGCCGCTGTATTCATAATCGATCAACCATAACTGCCTGTCATCGTCAATATAATTTTCAGCCAATAGATCGTTATTACAAGGTACTGTCGGCAATGGATTCGCATTCATTGCTTTTTCAATTTGCGCCACCGTAAATGTTCGATCAAGATAACCATCGGGAATGCGGATGTCACGTTCTTTGCATATCTTGAGATAATACT